>CALXGT010000055.1 GCA_944387915.1 uncultured Clostridia bacterium | reverse complement strand
GGCTCGAAGTGGAAGCGTCGTGAGGCGTGTAGCTTGTGAGTACTAATCGGTCGAGGGCTTGACCAAAGAGAAGAGTTTCTCCATTCGCATTCTTTGTTCAATTTTGAAGGTATCGCGAGGTACTTTCTTATGCGCCATTAGCTCAGTTGGTAGAGCAACTGACTCTTAATCAGTGGGTCCCGGGTTCGAATCCCTGATGGCGCACCATGTGGCCTGTTAGTCAAGCGGTTAAGACGTCGGCCTCTCACGCCGAAAACAGGGGTTCGATTCCCCTACGGGTCACCAATCCTTTTTGGGATAAACTGAATAGCAGCGATAGCCGGTGCTGATAGCGACGAGGACACACCTGTTCCCATACCGAACACAGAAGTTAAGCTCGTCAGTGTCGAAAATACTTGGTTGGGGACGACCTGGGAAGATAGAGCGGTGCCGGCATATTGTGGGCCATTAGCTCAGTTGGTTAGAGCAACCGGCTCATAACCGGTCGGTCCTGGGTTCGAATCCCCGATGGCCCACCAGGTTATTGCTATAGGGGTATAGCTCAGCAGGTAGAGCAGCGGTCTCCAAAACCGCGTGTCGTGAGTTCGATTCTTACTGCCCCTGCCAACATTAAACACCGAAGACGGAGTAATTCGCTTTCGGTGTTTTTGTTTTTTATTGTTTGGATAGCTTGTTAGTATATTTTGAATTTATGAATGAAGATAATTGAACTAAAATAAAAATATCGTATAATAGACTTAGTTGTTGCTTCCGTTTGTTTTGAAGCAATTACCATTTTTGTTCGTTTCTTTTGGCGGACGGAGCGTTTCGGCGCATCGATGTAAGATAGGGGGCAAAATATGGAAATTTGGGACGGATACTTTTCAGATGGTTCTCTCGCGGGGGTGGACCTCATTCGCGGGGAAGAGATCCCGGAGGGCTTGTATCATTTGGTTTGTGAGATTTTAGTTCGTCATACCGACGGGGATTTCCTACTGATGCAAAGAGATTTTTCAAAACCCAATTTTGGCGGTTTTTTCGAAGCGACCGCGGGCGGGTCAGCGTTGAAGGGTGAGGATAGTTTGACCTGTGCCAAACGGGAATTACAAGAAGAGACAGGAATTGTTTCCTCTTCGTTTCAGAAAATTGGTTCCTTTTTGTCACGGGATACCATCTATGACCAGTTCCTCTGTATCACGGATGCGGAAAAATCCGCGGTAACACTCCAGCCGGGAGAAACGGTTTCCTATCGTTGGGTGGGGAAAGAGGAATGGATCGATTTCGTTTGTTCGGACAGGATGATCCCGGTGCAAAAGGAAAGATACCTTCCTTATTTTTTAAAAATGGGTTACCTTAAAGCAAAAACCGGAGAGTAGTGTTCTCTCCGGTTTCGTTTTTCATTTATCCTTTTGACGGCGCCTTCTTTTCCAAAAGATGCTTTTTGGTCCAAATCAGGAAACAAGTGGCGGTAATAGAAGCGGCTAAAATATCCGCAATAGGCTCCGCCACGAAGACGCCGAACAGTTTATCGGTAAAGAAGAGGGGAAGCAGATAGATCAGCGGGATCAAAAGGAAAATTTTTCGCAGTAATGCCAGCAAAAGCGATGCTTTCGCCTGTCCCAAAGCGAGGAACGATTGCTGAAAACAGGTTTGGACACCGGTGGCGAAGCTGCCGAATAGGAAAATCCGGGTAGCCCATACAGTGGTATCTACTAATTCGGGATCGCTGCTGAACACGGAAATCAAAATTTTCGGGATCAGCATTACCGACAGCCAGAACACAATGCCAAAGACGAGACAGCACAAAAAGAGAAGACGTACAGAATATTTTACCCGATCTCGGTTTCCGGCGCCGTAGTTAAAACTAGTGATAGGCTGTGCACCTTGGGCTAAGCCCATCAAAGGGAGACTTTCCATTTGCCGGATGCTGATAATTACGGTATAGGCGCCCACGGCAACATCGCCGCCGTAGCGCAAAAGAGATGTATTTAATGCCATACTCAAAAGACTTTCGGTACTTTGCATTACAAAGGGGGAGACGCCGAGCCCCAATACAGGTATCAGGATGTTGCGCTGAATACGCATGTCCTGCCACCGGAGTTTTAGATGGGTTCGTTTTCCCGTAAGGAACAAAAGGACCCAGACGGCGGAAACCGCTTGACTGAACACCGTTGCAATAGCTGCGCCTTTTACTCCCATGTCGAAGACGAAAATCAGCAGAGGATCCAAAGCGATATTGAGCACCGCTCCGATACATACCGTCAGCATGCTGATTTTGGCAAATCCCTGCGTAGTGATAAACATGTTCATACCCAGGGCGATTTGGACAAATATAGTCCCCAGCGCGTAAATTTGCATATACTCCGAAGCGTAACCGATGGTATTGTCACTGGCGCCGAAGGCAAACAGGATGGGGCGTAAAAAGATGGTGAATACAGCGGTCAGGATGACCGAGAGGATCAAAAGCGCCGCAAAACAGTTTCCTGTAATGCGCTGGGCTTTTTCATGGTTTCCCGCTCCCATGGCAATGGATGCCTGAGGCGCACCGCCCATCGCGATTAAGGCGCTGAAAGCACTGATTAAAGTAATCAACGGAAAGGTGATCCCGACCCCGGTAAGGGCGGCGGTTCCGATTTCAGGGATGTGGCCGATATAGATCCGGTCTACAATGTTGTAGAGCATATTGATGATCTGGGCCGCAATGGCGGGGACCGCCAAAGAGAATAGCAGCTTGCCGACAGGATCTTTTCCCAGATCCATTTCGCGTTTGGTTTTCGGTTTGATATGAACTCCTTCTTTCCCTTTTCTTGATAGAAAACGACCGATACCGGCGGCACCCGAAAGGATGACGCCGGTAGTCGTCTCATATGCATATTATTCGGTAAAAGGTGTTACCCCTTTTACTGCCTCCGCCGGAGTGATGCGGGTATCGTCATTATCAATGTCGATCAAAATGTATCGATCATTTCCCATGTTCAGCTCTTTCATATAGGTGAGCTGACGAAGGCCGTGGCGGGACTCGATGCGTTCCACAAGATCGTGATGATCCTTTTCGTTCATCGCGTACACCAGATCTACACATGCCTGATCCACCGCCAAAATGTCCGTGGAAGCACAGATTCCCACATTGGGAGTAACTACGGGAGCGGCGGCTACCCCTTCGCAGTCGCAGGATACCGACATATTTCGCATGACGTTCACGTAGGTGATCTGTTTTCCGAAATAATCGATGGCCGCTTTACAGGATTCGGTCATCCTCTCCATAAATTCCTCATCGCTAATGTCCCACATATCGGCGGAACCGGGGGTAGTATGGATCATCTTTTTCCCCACTTGTCCGTCGGCACAGCCAATCCCGATATTTTTATTGGAGCCGCCGAAGCCGCCTTTGGAATGCCCTTTAAAATGGGTCAAAGCCACTAAAGAATCGTAATGGATAAGATTTTTTCCCACGGACATTTCGGTAAACCATTTGCCGCCCTTTATCGGAAGCATAACGGTTCCCTCGGCGTCCAAAATGTCCACCGGGCAAAAGGTCCAGCCGTTGATCGCTAACGTTTTCCGGTGAGACTCGGTAGTATAGCGGTCTCCCTCGTAATAGGTATTGGTCTCGATGATGGAAGCGTCCGGAAGCTCTTTTTGGACCAGATTGTTCACCCAGTCTCTAGGGATGATGTTGGGGCCATGTTGCTCTCCGGTATGCAGTTTTATTCCCACTTTGCCGGCAATGGTCCCATTTACCCGACGGTAAATTTTCAAAAGGCCCTCCGCGGATAAGTCTCTTGTAAAATAGACGATGGATTCGTTTCCCTTTCGCGCCTCGTAGGGAGTGTAATGGTCCCCACCGGTGCCGGGAAGAATCTTCTTGTCGCTCATGTTGACTCCTCCTTTTATATCATAAACGTTTTAGGAACAGATAGAACCCGGTAAACGTCTTGGCTTTGACTGCCATTATCCTTATTATAGACCCGAAAAACGAAATTGGCAAATACTTTCTTTTTATACTTTGGGATAGGCAAAAGGAATGGAGAAAAATTAAAAGAAGGTATGTTTTCCAATTTTTAATCAGGTCGATGAAAGCGTCGATTCCTTCGCGTCTTTTGGCGACGGGCTTTTTCAAAGGATTCTTTCACGGAGAAAAGAGGGACTGCTATGGTCACACAAACAGACGACGTGGTGATGATGGGAATAGGGTAGGTTTTCCCTTTTAAAAGTCCTTTTCCTGCGCCAAATTCCTCCTATAAATGTTTGAGCGTATGGACAGATGTTCATTTGATGTGTTTGTTTTACTGTTCCTTGAAAAAATCAACAGTTTTTTGTAAAATATTTCAGCACATCCGCGGAAAGGAAAGATTGACAAATTGTTACCAATAGGTTAAAATAATTTCGTGTAAACGATTTAGAAGCCGAAGCGATTGTCTTCGGCTTTTCTTCGAGGAGGGTTATGATGATCTATGATGTGGCGATCATTGGTGGCGGCGTCGTGGGCGGACTGCTTGCGAGAGAATTAAGCCGGTACCGGATTACGCTTTGCATTTTGGAAAAAGAGGAAGATGTGGCCATGGGGACCAGTAAGGCGAACAGTGCTATCGTCCATGCCGGTTTTGATGCGGTTCCCGGGACTTTGAAAGCCAAATTAAATGTAAAAGGCGCTTTTTTGATGCCGAAAATTACGAAGGAATTAGGCGTTCCTTATCAAAATAACGGTTCGATGGTGTTGGCGTTTACTGAGGAGGATTTGGGACATATTCGGATGCTGTATCAACGGGGATTGGACAACGGGGTTCCGGATATGAAATTATTATCGCCCGAGGAAGTTTGGGAATTGGAGCCTAATGTTTCCCGGGAAATTAAGGGCGCGCTCCTTGCGTCCAGCGCCGGAATTGTCTGTCCGTACGAGTTGACGATCGGCGCTATCGGAAACGCTATGGATAACGGAGTGGAGCTGATGCGGTCCTTTAAAGTGGCTTCCATCCAGGAGACCGAGGAAGGATTTCTTTTGACGAGTGAGGATTCCCAGGAGGTTTCGGCTCGGTATGTGGTGAATGCCGCCGGGATTTACAGTGATGAGGTCGCTGCTTTTATGGGGGGCTGCGGCGTAACCATTACGCCCAGAAAAGGGGAGTATATGTTGCTGGACAAAACCCAGGGACGCACCGTTTCCCATACGATTTTCCAGCCGCCCTCCGCCATGGGAAAAGGCGTTTTGGTCACGCCCACGGTAGACGGAAACCTTTTACTGGGACCGACGGCGGTGGATCAAAAAGACAAAGAGGATACTTCTACCACCGCGGAAGGCTTGAATTCTTTGTCCGAAGCCGCCAAACGTTCGGTACCGGATTTGAATTTGCGGGCAGTGATTACTTCCTTTGCGGGGCTTCGAGCCACACCGGATAATCATGATTTTACCATCGCTCCTTCCGAAAAAAACGGCCGCTTTATAAACGCGGTAGGAATTGAGTCTCCGGGGCTTTCCGCGGCGCCGGCGATCGCGGAGTATATTCGGGATCTTTTAAAAGAAGCGGGTCTGGCTTTGGAAGAAAAAGAGGACTTTCATCCGATTCGTCCCCCTTACGCCAAATTCCGGGAACGGACGGAAGAAGAAAGGAAGGCGTTAATCCAAAAGGATCCCCGCTACGGACGGATCGTTTGCCGCTGTGAGACGGTGACCGAAGGGGAGATCATCGAGGCGCTGACAAGAAATCCCAAGGCGGTGGATATGGACGGAATCAAACGGCGCACCAGAGCGGGTATGGGACGGTGTCAAGCCGGATTTTGTACCCCGATTACCGTTGAGCTTCTGGCGCAGGAGTTAGGGATCCCCACAGAGCAGGTTACAAAATTTGGAAAAGGCTCCGAAATGCTTATGGGCAAGACCAAGTAGGGAGGACGAGTATGGAAACGCTTGATTTGGTAATTGTGGGAGGCGGTCCTGCCGGGATGGCGGCTGCTTTGGGCGCCTATGAGGAAGGCATCCGAAAAATGTTAATTTTGGATCGGGAGCCACAGCTTGGTGGAATTTTGGAACAATGCATCCATAACGGATTTGGGCTTCATCGCTTCGGTGAAGAATTGACCGGCCCGGAGTATGCGGACCGGTACATCCAAAAGGTAACGGAGCTTCAAATCCCCTACCGGCTGCAAACGATGGTATTGAACATTCACATGGCGGAGGACAGAGATAAGCTGATTACCGCTGTCAACGAAGAAGACGGGCTGTTTACCGTAAAGGCGAAGGCGGTGGTTTTGGCGATGGGCTGTCGGGAGCGAAACCGGGGCGCTTTGAATACGCCGGGGACCCGACCCGCGGGCATTTATACGGCGGGCGCGGCCCAGAAATTCGTCAACATTAAAGGCTATATGCCCGGAAAAAAAGTTGTCATTTTGGGATCCGGCGATATTGGGCTCATTATGGCGCGGCGGATGACATTAGAGGGCGCCAAAGTGGAGGCGGTTTGCGAGATCCAGCCCTATTCCGGCGGCCTTACTCGAAACATTGTTCAATGCCTCGAGGATTTTGATATTCCTCTCCTTTTGAGCCACACCATCACCCAGATCCACGGAAAAAAACGAGTGACCGGTGTGACCATCGCTCAAGTGGACGAGAGGAAGAATCCTATCCCCGGCACCGAACGTTACATTGAATGCGACACGGTGCTTCTTTCGGTAGGGTTGATTCCGGAGAACGAATTGTCTTTGGGGGCGGGAGTGCAGTTGGACGGCGTGACCGGCGGCGCTTTGGTGGACGAGACTCGCCAGACCAGTCTTCCCGGCGTGTTCGCCTGCGGGAATGTGCTTCATGTCCATGATTTGGTGGATTATGTTTCCGAGGAATCGGATCTTGCGGGAAGAAATGCGGCAAAATACATCCGGCATCAAAAGGCGGAAGCGACTATACAGCGGAAGATCACAGCTTCCGGCGGGGTTCGCTATGTGATCCCCCAGACAATTCATCTTCCCGTCACAGAGGACCAGCGGTTTTACTTCCGGGTGGGGGATATTTATAATAAGGTAAAGATCACCGTAAAATCCGGAGACGAAGTTCTCTATCAGAAGGGAAAGGCCAAAGTGGTCCCCGGAGAGATGGAGTCGGTGGCGATCAAAGCGGATGTGTTGAATCGCGCGGGTGCTGATTTGGAAGTCACCTTGGTTCAGGAGGGAAAGTAAAGTGGAAACGAAAAATCTGACCTGTATCGTGTGTCCGGTAGGATGCAGCCTTACGGTGACATTGGATGGAGACAAGGTGGTTTCGGTCACGGGAAACACCTGTAAGCGGGGCGAAGCCTATGGCATCGCTGAATGTACCGCTCCGACCCGGGTGCTGACTTCCACCGTTCGAGTGGAAGGCGGAACGGCTCCTTTTGTTTCGGTAAAAAGCAAGGAAGCCATTCCCAAAGGCATGTTGTTTGAGGCCATGGAAGCTGTAAATAAAATTACTTTACATGCCCCATGCGCCATTGGAGACGTCGTTATAGAGGATCTTTGCGGAAGCGGGATTCCTCTGGTCACTACGAAAGGAGTCAAAAAGCGATAAATGAAGCCTATTTCTGAACTGACTCCCGAAACGGCGAGGAAGATCCGGTATGTTTTTCACGATATCGATGACACCATTACCAATGACGGAAAGTTGACCGCGGACGCCTATCGGGCGTTATGGATGCTTTTTGAAGCGGGAATTAAAGTGGTTCCGGTGACGGGCCGCCCCGCCGGATGGTGCGATATGATTGTTCGGGAATGGCCGGTAGAGGCGGTGATCGGAGAAAACGGCGCTTTCGTTTACTATATGGAAAACGGAAAGCGAAAAGAATTTTACCATCCATCTGTGCCCCTGGAATCGGTTTCCGAGAAATTAAATGAGATTCGGGACGCTTGCCTTCGGGAGGTTCCCGGATGCCGCGTTTCCAAGGATCAGCCTTACCGAGTTTGTGATCTGGCCATTGATTTTAACGAAGATGAGCCTCGATTGGGATTAGAGGCGGCGCAAAAAATAAAAGAAGTTTGCGAACGCTTCGGCGCTGTGGCAAAAATCAGTTCCATTCATGTCAATACCTGGTTTGGGGACTATTCTAAGGTGGATATGGCTAAACTATTTTTGACACAGATTGAAAAAGAGACGGACATTTCGGAAAAGATCATTTTTTTTGGGGATTCTCCCAATGATGAACCCATGTTTTCTTTTTTCCCTTTAAGCTGTGGCGTTAGCAATATTCGTCCTTTTTTAGATCGCTTCACTTATTTACCACTGTACTTGACTAAAGGACAGGGTGGGTATGGATTTTATGAAGCAGTCAACTGGATTCTGCAAAAAAGAAAGGATTAATTTTGGTTAATTTTGATATCATTTTTTCTAGATTTTTGTTATTTTGTCTAAAATAAGAAAAATATAAGAGCAGGAAAAAAATATTCCTTGAATTTTTGCCGAAAATCGTATATAATCTTTAGTATCTTTAATGTTGCTTTTGTCTTTCAGGCACTGACGACTTAAAGGTTAGAGAAGAAGGAGGATTTTCAGATGAGTATGAAACACAAAATCACATCGTTGCTTTTGGCTGCGTCGATGCTCGTTGGTCTCGCTGCTTGTGGAAACGATAACGGTTCCAGCAGCACTTCGGACAGCAGCACTTCCAGCGAAAGCAACACAGGAACGGTTGCCAATCAAATCGTAATCGGCAACACCACCGATCCCACCGGCGACGTCAAGGCTTACTGGACTAACGGTGCTTTGGACGCCAGCGTGAACAACTTGGTTCACGGCTACAGCACGGTTGCTCTGAACAACGAGTCGGAGTACATCATTGACCCGGTTGTTGTAAAGGAACATTCCTTTACCGATAACGAGGATGGCACCAGAACCATGACTGTCACTCTGAACGACAACCTGAAATGGTCCAACGGGGATCCTATTACCGCGAAGGACTATGTAGGCGGTATTCTTTTGTTCTCCAGCCCCCTGATTGTAGAGACCGGCGCCACGGGCGACCTGGGTTACTATTTTGAGGGTTACGACGCCTATAACGGCACCGAAGGCGTTGCCACCGATGAGGAAGGCAACCTGGTCGTCGACGAAAACGGCAACTTCTTGGATGCCAACGGAAATATCGTAGAGACTGCGAAAGAGTTTTCCGGCGTGCATCTGATTGATGAATATACTTTTTCTGTCACCATGAAGGCGGAATACGTTCCTAGCTTCTTCGAGTTGGCGTATTTCTCGGCGTCTCCTGAATATATGAAGGGCTGGCTGCCTGAGGACATCGACATTGCTGACGATGGAAACGGCGCTTATTTTACTGGCGACTTTACGTTGGATCATGTGGGCGAGACCATTGAGGATATGAGATGGAACTTGAAAGCGTTCTCCGGTCCTTATGTGGTGGAAAGCTATGATCCTACCACCTTAGCTTACACTCTGCAGATCAATGAAGAGTGGCTTGGTAACTTTGAAGGACAGAAACCTTCCATCGAGACCATCATTTACAAGAAAGTGCTTCAGGAAACCATGATGGACGAGCTGCGGACCGGTTCCGTTGACCTGCTCCACGGCGTTGCGGATGGTGCTACCATCACCGAAGGTCTGGATATGGCGGATGAAGGTCTTGCCCAGTACCTTTCCTACGACCGTAACGGTTACGGCTTCATCTCCTTTGTTTGCGACAACGGTCCTACCCAGTTCGTAGAAGTTCGTCACGCCATTGCGTACCTTTTGGACCGCAACGAGTTTGCTAAGCAGTTCACCCAGGGCTTTGGTTCTCTGGTACACGGTCCCTACGGCACCGGTATGTGGATGACCGCCGCTGCCAGCGACACCATCGCTTCCTTAAACTCCTACGCTTACAGCCTGGACAACGCTATTGCTGAGCTGGAAGCGGGCGGATGGACTTTGGATGCCAACGGCAACGAGTACTCCGGAACCGGCGTCCGTTACAAAGACGTTAACGGCACTTTGATGCCCTTGAAGATCAACTGGGCTTGCTCGGAAAACAACTCGGTTTCCGATATGATCGCTACCATGCTCGTAGAGAATCCCGACGTTACGACGGCTGGCTTTGAGTTCGAGCGTACTGTTATGACCTTCGATGAGATGCTCACCGGCCATTACTACAACATGGAAGAGGATTACTACAACATGTACAACCTGGCTTCTGACTTCCCGTCTCCGGTGTACGATCAGAACCTGGCTTATCAAATCGGCAGCACCTCCAACTATTCGCATATTGCTGACGAAGAGCTGGCGACTTTGGCGAGAGAGATGCTCCTTTGCGATTCTTCTGACAACGACGCGTTCTTGGAGAAATGGTCTGCGTTTATTGCCAGATGGAATGAATTGCTTCCCGCTCTTCCCCTGTACTCTAACCAGTACTTCGATTTCTTCAGCGAAAAGCTGCAGGGTTACGAAGGCGTTTCCGGTTATCGTGGGGAATATGACGCGTTGCTTTACGCTTACGTGGAAGGCGCCGAATAAATTTCCTATTGAATGAACCATTTTGCAAACGCAGCAGGGGATTTCCCTGTTGCGTTTGCATTGGTTTGGCGCAGATTTTGGATAAGGCAGGTGAAACAAATGCTAAAGTATATCGGAAAAAGGCTTTTTTATATTGTATGCGTCTTTTTTATCATTTCGATTATTTTCTTTTTCCTTTACAATGCGATTCCCGGTGACCGCGCAATGATGCAGATTGCCCATCTCCAGGGAAAGGTGTCGGAAGAACAATTTCAAAGGATGTATCAGGATGTGCGGAATCAATTGGGGCTTGATGATCCTGCGATTGTACAGTATGGTAAATGGATGGGCGGTATTTTGACCGGCGATTTCGGATTCTCTACCTTTTATAAACAGGACGTCATCGATGTTGTAGTGGATCCAATGAAAAACACGATTTTTATAAACGTTTTCTCGGTAATTTTGGCCTTAGCCGTGACAATTCCGTTAGGAATTTTTTGTGCGGTAAAGAAAAATTCGGCATTTGACAAAGGGGTGCAGGTAGCGACAATTGTAGGCTATAGTGTCCCGGTATTTATTATAGGACTTGTATGTATCTTTGTTTTTGCGGTAAAGTTAGGATGGTTTCCCGTTTCCGGTATGGGAACGCCGAATTTCCAGGGAACGCCGTGGGAAGCTTTTTGGGACAAACTTTACTATCTATGCCTTCCGCTGATTGTAATGACATTAGGTTCCCTAGGTGGAATGACCCGTTATGTCCGCGCGGCTATGATCGACGCGCTGGGTCAGGATTACATTCGTACCGCCAGGGCAAAAGGCTTAAGAGAGAAAGTAGTTATTTTCTCCCATGCGTGGAGAAATGCGCTTTTGCCGGTAGTCACTTTGATTATCGGATGGTTTTTAAGCATTTTCAGCGGTTCTTTGATGATTGAAAATATGTTTGGCCTAAACGGTATGGGCAAACTGTATATTACTGCATTGATGAATCAGGACTACGACTTGGCGATGGCGGTACAGCTTTTCTACGTCGTCATCAGTCTAGTGGGTAACCTGCTGGTAGACTTGAGCTACGGCATTGTAGATCCCAGAGTTCGGATTACAGAATAGGAGGGAATGTTTTGAGCGAGAAACAAAAAAACAACGCGCGAAAAAATTCCCTTTTCCAGAGACTTTTCGGCGGCAAACAGGGAAAGTCGATCTTTGAAGAGGAACAAGTGCAAAGCCCGTCTAAGACGGTTCTTAAGAATTTTATTTCCAATAAGCTCTCGGTAGGCGCTGTGTTGATTTTGGTGGTTATGTTTGCGGCGGTTTTTATTGGTTCTTCCTTTGTGACTTTGGATCTTTCCTATGCGGAATCCAGCCAGCAAAATGTGGCTCCGGGTTTAAGCCTGTTGAGCGTGCCAAATGCGCTGAAGGAAAACGGAGCCAGCTTATCGGCGGGTTCCACCTTTAGTGTGGGCGCTGACAAGGACGGAAACGTTTATGTTTGGGGACACCCGGATATTTCCAAAACCATTTCCATGGAACAGATCCCGGAGGATATGGGAAAGGTGACCATGGTTTCCGCCGGTTATGACCACGCTATCGCGGTCAACGAAAACAACGAGGTTTTCTGCTGGGGGAATGACCGGCTCAAACAATGCGCGGTTCCCACGCAGGACATTGCTTCGCATGGAAATGTAGTGCAGGTGTTGGCAGGTTACCAGATTTCGGTGGCTTTGATGGAGGACGGTTATGTTCTCTATTGGGGCAATGCTGCCTTAAATGATGTTATGATCTCTTCCGAGGTGCAGGGCACGATTGCCAAAGTTGCGTTGACTTCGGATGCGTTGATTGGCTTGACTTTTGACGGCGAGGTCGTTTATCTCGGCGGTCAAAAAACAGCTTACTCTACTGTTCCCGAATCTCTGAAAAGCGGTGTTGTCGATATTGCCGCTACCGGTTCTACCTGCGCCGGGCTTTTGGAAAACGGCGAGGTGGTCGTTTGGGGCAACATTACCAAAAGTGAAGGAACCGTTCCCGCTGTCGACGGAAAGATCGTGTCTCTTGTCGGCGGACGGTACCACTATGTCGGCTTGACGGACAAAGGGTCGGTGGTTGCCTGGGGCGATAATACCTTTGGACAGCTAAAGCTTCCGTCCTCGGTAGGGGAAGGGATTACTCAAGTCTTTTCCGGCTTTTATCAGAACTATGCTCTGGATGAAGACGGAAACGTTCATTCCTGGGGTCTGAAAGGATACGTTTTTGGAACGGACGGATTGGGACGGGATATTTTGACCCGTTTGGTCCACGGCGGAAAGATGACCATGACCATTGGCGCTATCGCGGTGGTGATCTCTACGGTAATTGGTATCATCGTAGGTTGTATGGCCGGATATTTTGGCGGTAAAGTGGATATGTTCTTGATGCGTGTCGCTGAAATTATTTCCGCTATGCCATTTTTACCTTTCGCGATGATTTTGTCTTCTATTATAGGAAACTCCCTCTCGGAAACTCAACGTATTTTCCTGATTATGGTGATTTTGGGTGTTTTGAGTTGGTCCGGGCTTGCGCGACTGGTTCGGGCACAGGTCCTTTCCCAACGGGAACAGGAGTTTGTGACTGCCGCGAAAGCTATGGGCGTCAAACAGAGCGCGATTGTGTTTAAACACATTCTTCCCAACGTAATTTCCACCATTATCGTTAACGCGACTTTGAGCTTTGCTACCTGTCTTTTGACCGAGTCGTCCCTTTCTTACTTGGGATTCGGTGTTTCGCTGCCCCGGCCTACCTGGGGAAATATGCTGACGGGAAGCAATAACTCCATCGTTATCCAAAATTACTGGTGGCAGTGGGTGTTCCCGGCCTTGGCGCTGAGCATCTGCGTCATTTGTATCAATACCGTCGGCGACGGCCTTCGCGACGCCATCGATCCGAAATCCAACGAGAGATAGGAGGGATAGGAATGCCATTATTGGATGTTCAAGATCTTCATACCTTTTTCACCACGAAACGTGGAATTGTTAAGGCGGTAAACGGCGTTTCCTATTCCGTGGATGCCGGAAAGACGTTGGGCATTGTGGGTGAGTCCGGAAGCGGTAAGTCTGTTTCCGCTATGAGCATTTTGAAGCTTTTGGATGGTAACGGATATATCGAGAGCGGAAAGATTCTGTTTAACGGAAATGATTTGTCCACCTATTCCATTCGAGATATGTATAAGATCCGGGGAAATGAGATATCGGTTATTTTCCAGGAACCTATGACCAGTTTGAATCCCATTTTTACCATTGAGAGACAGATTGCCGAGGTATTTCAGATTCATCAGGGAATGAACAAGCGGGAAGCCCGCAAAAAGGTGGTAGAAATTCTTTCGGATGTAAAGATCCCCAATCCGGAAAGTGTAGCGAAGCAATACCCCCACCAGCTTTCCGGCGGTATGCGCCAAAGAGTTATGATTGCGATGGCGCTGGCTTGTAAGCCGTCTCTACTCATCGCCGATGAACCTACTACGGCGTTGGACGTTACCATTCAGGCACAGATTTTGAAGCTGATGAATGATTTGAAAAAAGAGCAGGGGACCTCTATTTTGTTTATTACGCACGATTTGGGCGTTATCAGCCAGATGGCGGACGAAGTAGCGGTTATGTATTGCGGTCAGGTTGTGGAAAAGGCGCCGGTCGAGACTATTTTTGATCCTCATGCGAAAGCGTCTCATCCGTATACCGAAGGGTTGATGGAATCCATTCCCCGGCTGGATACTCCTCAGGGGGTTCGTTTGGACGCGATCCCGGGCGCGGTTCCTCATCCTTTGGATCTTCCGGCAGGATGTAAATTTGCGCCTCGCTGTAAATACTGCACCGAACGCTGCCAAAAAGAGGAACCTCAGCTGGTTCCCATTAGTGAATCGCAGACCATTCGTTGCTTTTATCCCTTAAAGGAGGATCGCCATGGATAATCAAAATAGAGAGCTCCTTTTACGGATCAAAGATTTAAAGCAGTATTTTCCTTTGAAGAAAAAGGGATTGTTTGTTAAAGCAAACGACGGTATTACGCTGGACATCTACAAGGAAGAGACTTTTGGACTGGTAGGGGAAAGCGGCTGTGGAAAATCGACTCTGGGACGGGTATTGCTCCAGCTTTATCATCAGACGGACGGTAAGACAATGTACTATGGACGGACGCTGGATTCTATGGCGCCGGCTTATGTGGAAGAGACACTTAAGAATTTGACCCGTCATCGCACGGAGATGGAGACACGCCGCGAGAAATTTGAAGAGGCGAGAAAAGCCCTCTCCACCGCCCTTGGGACGGAAATTGCGCCCGATCAGACGAAGGTGGAGATCCCCGAAGATCGGGAGGACGCCAAAGAGTTGTTTGATAAGCTTTCCGAGTTTAACCAAGCCAAAAAGGCGGCGAATGATGCCTTTTTGGATATTGTACAGCTCATCGGCGGATTTATTGTCGCTAAAGATTTGGAACCGGTGTCCAAGGCTTTTCTGGATGTTTACTATCTGGCCAAAGCCAATAAAAAACTCCACGAAGAATTGTCGGCTTTCGAGTTGGATGAGGCGGATCTGCTTTTTGCTATCGATGAGAAGCAAAAACGGAATCGGTCTGCCGACGGTTTACAAAAGAAGCAGATAGCGCTTCGGGAGAAGATTGCCGCCAAGAGTCGGGAGATTGAAGCAAAAGAGAAGGAACTGAAGGCGGCGCACGAAGTGATTAATGGGATGCGGGAAGCCTACAAAGACGATGCCGCTTTCCAGGAAAATGAGGCTTTTCTGGATGACGGTATTGATTTGGCAAGACTGGAATACTCGGAGATGCGTTTGCTTCGTCGCGATCTCCAGTTGATTTTCCAGGATCCGTATTCGTCTTTGAACCCCAGAATGACGGTGGGGCAGATTATCGGCGAGGGCTTGATCGCTCACGGCGTTTTTAAGCGAAATGACGCGCGGATGCAGCAATTTGTCATCCAGGTCATGGAGGAATGCGGGTTGCAGCCGTATATGCTGCATCGGTATCCCCATCAATTTTCCGGCGGTCAGCGGCAGCGGATCGGTATTGCCCGAAGCTTGGCGCTTCGCCCCAAGTTTGTGGTGTGCGACGAAGCGGTATCCGCTTTGGACGTATCGATTCAGTCTCAGATCCTGAATTTGCTTTTGGATTTGAAGGAAAAGGATAATCTGACTTATCTGTTTATCTCTCACGATCTTTCGGTGGTGAAATATATCAGTGATCGAATCGGTGTGATGTATTTGGGAACGTTGGTGGAAATTGCGCCTTCGGGAGCGCTTTTTGCCAATCCGAAGCATCCTTATACCGAGGCGCTTTTAAATGCAATTCCCACAATTGACCTGGATCGTTCCAAGGAGATTTCCCTTTTGGAAGGGGATATCCCGAGTCCCATCAATCCGCCCAAAGGCTGTAAATTCCACACTCGGTGTAAATATTGCACCAAGATCTGTACCGAGGTAACGCCTGAGTTTGAAGAGGTAGAACCGGGACATTT
>CALXGT010000054.1 GCA_944387915.1 uncultured Clostridia bacterium | reverse complement strand
AATCCGCTCCAGATGTGTAAATTGCTCCCGGCTTGTAGCTGGGAGTGTGTTATCTAAGGCGTCATAGCCAAGTGGTAAGGCGTGGGACTGCAACTCCCTGATCCCCAGTTCAAATCTGGGTGACGCCTCCAGACGGAAGTTTCCCGTATTTGCGGGAAACTTCCGTTTTTTTATTTTCAAAAATGGCCTTTCATTGGGATTTTGGGGCAGATAGAGTCGATGTCATCGAATAAGCGGGACAGAGGAAGGGAACACTTTCCTCGTCCCGCTTTTTTTATTTTTTCCATTTTTTTCAAATAGCAAATAGAGGGGCAAAAAAACATTTTTTCCTTCGACAATTTGAGGCAAAAAGATTTCTCTTTTTTTCCTACACTGAAAACAAGGGCGTTTTGCCGCAAAAATAAATAAGCCTTCCCAGAAAAGGGAGATTTCAGAAGGGATAAACGCTTTCCTTCTTCATAAGGTAAAAAGGGAGCGAAAAATGAAAGGAAATGAAAAAATGGCAAAAAAAATCACAAGGACAGCCGCCTTGTTCCTATCGTTGGCAACGGTGGGAATTATGGGGGTTGTCTGGTATTTAAACGGTGTTTTACCGGATCGGTTTTATCTTTCTGAGGGAAGCGAATTTTCCTGTCATCCCTACGAGCATCTTACGGCGGAATGTGCGGGACAGCCTCTCTCTTCCGAGCGGGAAATTCGTCTCTTTGGCGTAATTCCAGTAAAAACAGCAACGGTTACCGAGGTATCCACCAGATATCTGGTTCCTTGCGGGACGCCCTTCGGCCTCAAACTTTTGGCGGAGGGCGTTGTTGTCGTAAGTTTTACTCCGATTGAAACCGAGTCGGGCGCCTACAGCCCGGCGCAGCGGGATGGACTGGAAGTGGGCGACACCATTACCGCGGTAAACGGAACGGCCATTTCCTCTTTCGAGGAATTAAAAAGCCAGGTTGCCTCTTCCGAAGGTCAAGCGCTCGTCTTTACTGTGATGCGGGAAAATGAGGAAGAAAATGTAACGGTTCTTCCTCAAAAAGAAATTTCTACCGAGAGCTATCGAATTGGCGTTTGGGGCCGGGACAGCTCGGCGGGAATTGGCACCATTACTTTTTATGATCCTCTTACCGGCGCTTTCGGAGGGTTGGGACATGGCGTTTGCGACGCAGATACCGGAACGCTTTTGCCCTTTAAAAGCGGAGAGGTCGTTCCGGTTACCATATTGGACGTAAAAAAAGGGGAAGCAGGATCTCCCGGTGAACTCCAAGGGACGTTTACTACCCGCCGCGCTTCCGGCGAATTGGAAAAAAACACCAATACCGGCGTTTACGGAACCTTGAATAGCTGTCCGGTGGAAAATGTGGAGCCGATACCGGTAGCCGCGTCCTACGAAATTACAGAAGGCGCCGCCACATTGATTACTACGGTGGAAAACGACGGTCCCAAGGCTTACGAAGTCAATATCGAAAAGGTAAACTACGGCGGAACCGGAAAAAAGGATATGGTGATCCAGGTGACGGATCCGGAGTTAATCGCTCGCACAGGCGGTATCGTCCAGGGGATGAGCGGATCGGTGCTGATTCAAAACGGAAAGATTATCGGCGCGGTAACTCACGTTTTCGTGAATGACCCCACCCGAGGATATGGTATCTTTATTGAAAATATGCTCGGGAATCTGTCTGATGAAAACGAATGGCATGCATCCGGATTTTGACAGAAAAAATTACGAAAAGGAAGGCAATTTCGCCTTCCTTTTTTATTATTCCAGCAAAAAATTGAATTTTCATTCTTTTTTCCATATTTTTATGAAGACTTTTTTCAAAGATCGAAAAATGACGAAAAATAGCGAAAAATTGATGACTTTAATCGACACAAAACCCCTATTTTTTATTAAAAATCCTTATATTTTGATAATATAAACTAAAATAGATTATAATTCGACAAAATTTTAATATTATACGGTATTTACTCTAAAAATCAACAGATTTCGACAAAATACTCTTATTTTCAGTTATATTATTTAATTTACTTATTACAAAAAATGAGGTTAGAGATTTAACAAAGAGCCAAACTTTTTCTTTCTTACAAGAATCGACTTGCAATAATTATTCCGAAATGATAAGATATATTCACAATTCTTGTTCATAAAAATACATATTTGGGAGGCGTTCTCTTTTGAACAGTCAAAAGACTATCGTGATCAGCGAAGATTCCGCAGATAT
Organism: uncultured Clostridia bacterium; assembly: GCA_944387915.1. Classification (GTDB taxonomy): domain Bacteria; phylum Bacillota; class Clostridia; order Oscillospirales; family Ruminococcaceae; genus CALXGT01. The sequence goes on along the minus strand of CALXGT010000054.1, from coordinate 40,886 downwards.
TGCGGCTTACTATCAAGAGCAGCTGACACAAAAGGGATATCGAACCATCGTTCGCCGCCGAGACGGGTTCGAAGTACTTTCGGCGATTCGGGATTATCATCCGGACGTGGTGGTTATGGATGTCCAGCTTCGGCACACCGACGCGATGGGCGTATTGGAAAATTTGAAGGATGAAGCGATGCCCCAATTCATCATTACGTCCTCGTTCATCAATCCTTTTGTGGAAAACATGGTTGCTCGCCATCCTCATTGTTATTTTATGCTCAAGCCCTTGGAACATTCGGTGGTGCTGCGGCGCATTGAAGCGTTGGCAGGCGATGAGCTGAGCGCTTATAAAGAGCGGATGTACGAAAAGGCGGAAGTGGTAGAAGAGCTGGAATTGAAGGTGACCGAAATGATTCATGAAATCGGTGTGCCAGCTCATATTAAGGGCTACCATTATCTGAGAGAAGCCATTCTTTTGTCGGTGAAAGAAAACGGGATTATGACATCCGTTACCAAACAGTTGTATCCTGCTGTGGCAAAGAAATTCGAGACGACGCCTTCCAGAGTAGAACGGGCGATCCGCCACGCGATTGAGGTTGCATGGGATCGAGGCGACGTGGATGTGCTCAATTCTTATTTTGGCTACACGGTGCAAAACAATCGGGGCAAACCCACTAACTCGGAATTTATCGCGATGCTGACGGACAAACTAAAGATGCAGCTTCAGTCGGCGAAGCGGAAAAACGCAGCGGTTTAATGAAACCAGGAAAAACCGGAGAGCCTTTCTCCGGTTTTTGTTTTTTTTCTCATTTCTCGGTAGAAAATAATTTTTTTTTGAATAATTTCCCGAAAAATTGCTTTTTTGGTTGCAAAACTACTTGGATTGCCTTATGATAAGGACGATTTTCGGAATTTGAGGGAGGCTATCTGCTATGCTTGCGGTTTTGGGATTTGTTGCGGTGATTTTGCTTTTGGTTTTGGTTATGACCAAAAAGATGTCGCCTACCGCGGCTTTGATCGGAGTCCCGGTGGTGGTCGGCGTTATCGCCTGCTTCTTTATAGAAGGAGAAGACGGCACGATCAACGTACTGGAAAACGTAAAGGCGCTGGGCGGATATATTACCGGCTCTTCAGGGATCGGTTCGGTTGCGGCGACCGGCGTTATGTTTATTTTTTCCATTTTGTTCTTTGGCGTTTTGACAGATGCCGGTACCTTCCGGCCAATCATTCGTGCCATTTTGCGGCTGATTGGTACTTCGCCGGTCAAAATCGCCATCGGTTCGGCGGCGCTGGCGATGCTGGTCCATTTGGACGGAAGCGGCGCGGTTACCTTTTTGATCTGTGTTCCGGCGCTGATCCCCATTTATGACGCGGTGGGAATGCGGCGTACGACGTTAGCGACGGTGGTAGCGCTGGCTGCCGGTGTTATGAATATTCTTCCCTGGGGCGGTCCCACCATTCGCGCAGCCACCGCTATGAACATCGACGTCATTGAGTTCTTTATGCCTCTCTGTATTCCAGTCATCTGCGGCTTGATCTCCGTCTTTTTGATTGCCGGACTTTTGGGAAAACGGGAAGCGATGCGAATGCAAAAGGAAAACGGCGGCGCGGCGACGATCGGACTGATTTTGTCCTTAAATGACGAGGAGCTTTCTGAGGAAGAAAGAAGCCTTCTTCGCCCGAAGCTGTTTTTGGTCAATGTGGGCCTCATCTTTTTGGCGATCGTCGCTTTGTTGTTTTCCGGTTTTGCTCCGGCAGTGATTTTTATGATCGCCTTTGTGCTGGCTATGGCGATCAATTACCCTCATCCTGACCAGCAGGGTGAGCGGGTCAACGCCCACGCCAAGGAGGCGCTGATGATGTGCTCGGTGCTGTTTGCCGCCGGCGCGTTCACCGGCATTATGAAGGGGACGGGTATGATCTCGGAAATGGCCAACGCACTGGTATCGGTGATCCCTGCGTCCCTTGGAAAATTTTTCCCAGTAATCGTAGGTGTGTTGGGTATGCCCGCATCCTTGTTGTTTGATCCCGACTCTTTCTACTATGGGATCCTTCCGGTGCTGAGCAGTACGGCGGAAGGACTCGGTACCTCCGGGCTGGATGTGGCGCGCGCCGCGGTTTTAGGCCAGATGACCACCGGCTTTCCGGTATCTCCCTTAACGGCATCCACCTTCCTTTTGATTGGATTAGCGGGTGTCGAGCTGGGCGAACACCAGAAAAAAACCATACCTCTGGCCTTTTTGGTCACCATTATTATGCTGCTGATTTCTCTTTTGATCGGCGCTATTCATATTTAATGAAACGTCGGATATCGGCATAAACCAAAATAGCTAAAAAACAAAGGGAGCAAAGGCTCCCTTTTGTTTTTTTCACCCTTTTTTCAAAAAAAGGATTCCCTTTACGCGTTTAATGTAGTAAAATGAAAGGACCGAAGCGAGACTCTGGAGGAAAAGTTATGGAAAAGGATCGTTGGATCACCATCATTACCGGGCATTACGGAAGCGGAAAGACCAATTTGGCGGTCAATCTGGCGCTGGACGCCAAAAAATCCGGAAAACCGGTGACAGTAATCGATTTGGATATTGTAAATCCGTATTTTCGTACCGCCGATTTTTCCAAGCTGTTTTCGGATGAAGGAATCGAGATCATTGCTCCGGTCTATGCCAATACCAACCTGGATATTCCCGCCCTTTCCGGCGCCGTGGACGGCGTGCTGCGGCAAAAGAAAGGCGTCATTATCATCGACGTGGGCGGCGACGACGCGGGGGCGATTGCCCTTGGCCGGTACAGCGAAGAGATTCGCGATGTTGGTTACGAGCTGATCTATGTGATCAACTGTTACCGGTATCTGACCAGAAGTCCTGAGGACGCCCTTACCGTTATGCGGGAAATCGAGGCGGCTTCCGGTTTGCGGGCGACGAAACTGTTTAACAACTCCAACTTAGGGAAGGAAACCGACGGTGAAACCGTTTTGCGGTCCATCCCCTTTGCCGAGGAGTGTGAGACGGTTTCCGGCGTTCCCCTTTGGGCTACTGCGGTAGAAAGCCGTTACGCGGACGAGTTATCGTCTTATTCCATTTACCCTGTTACTATTTACGTCGGACCGAATTTTTAACGGTGACGGAAGAAAGGATGTGCCATATGGCCAAAGTAACCATTGACGAAGAAAAATGCAAGGGCTGCGGCCTCTGTGTCCATTTTTGCCCGAAGAAGGTTTTGGAGCTGAAAAAGGAACTGAACCTGAAAGGCTACAACCCGGCGGTTCCTGTCCGGGGAGAGGACTGCATCGGATGTGCGATCTGCGCCACCATGTGTCCGGACTGTGTCATCACGGTAGAAAAATAACCTTTGGAAAGGATTGGATAAAATGGGACAGAAATATTTAATGAAGGGAAACGAAGCCATTGCCGAAGCGGCGATCCGCGCCGGATGTAAGCACTTTTTCGGTTATCCGATCACCCCACAAACCGAGGTTGCCGCATACATGGCAAAACAGATGCCCAAAATCGGCGGTACATATCTTCAAGCGGAAAGCGAAGTCGCGGCCATCAACATGGTATTGGGCGCCGCGGCGGCCGGCGTTCGGGCGATGACCTCTTCGTCTTCCCCCGGAATCAGCTTAAAAACCGAAGGTATTTCCTATATTGCCGGATCGGATCTTCCCTGTGTCATCATCAATGTTATGAGAGGTTCGCCCGGACTGGGCGGAATCCAGCCTTCCCAGGCGGACTACTGGCAGGCGACCAGAGCGCTTGGTCACGGCGATTTTCAGGTTATTGTTTTCGCGCCCTCTTCGGTCCAGGAGATTGTAGACCTTTTGGGCAAGGCGTTTGATCTTGCGGAAAAATACAGAATGCCCGCCATGATGCTGGCGGACGGTATGCTGGGCCAGATGATGGAGCCGGTAGAGTTCCCGGAGACGGAGCCGAAAATGGCGGAGAAGCCCTGGGCGGTTACCGGACACAATAATGAACGTCCCCACAACATTATCAACTCTCTTTACCTGACTCCTTCGGATCTTGAGGAAATTGTCGTCAACCGGTTCAAACGGTACGACGAGGTCAAGAAAAACGAAGTGATGTACGAAGCCTATCAGACCGACGACGCGGAATACGGCGTAGTTGCTTACGGCGCCACCGCGAGAGTTGTTAAGAGCGCTGTGAACCAGGCGAGAGCAAAAGGAATTAAGGTTGGCCTTTTGCGGCCCATTACCGTTTGGCCTTTCCCCGAAAAAGAGGTTGCCGCTTTCGGTAATCAGGTGAAAAAGATTCTCTGCGTAGAGATGAGCATGGGCCAGATGATCGACGACGTCAAGCTGGCGGTCAACGGAAGCTGCCCCGTCGAATTTTACGGACGGACCGGCGGCGTTGTTCCCAGCCCCGCCGAAGTGCTGAAAGCCATCGAAGAAATGGCAAAATAAAAGGAGGGAACAACGATGGCGATTGTATTTCAAAAGACCAAAGAATTAACGGATAAACCGACCCATTACTGCCCGGGCTGCACCCACGGTATTATTCACCGTCTGGTGGCGGAAACCATCGACGAGCTGGGCGTGGGCGGAAAGACGATTGGTATCGCGCCGGTTGGATGCGCGGTTATGGCTTACGATTATTTTTCCTGTGATATGGTCCAGGCGGCTCACGGCCGCGCGCCGGCGGTTGCCACCGGCGTCAAGCGCGCTCGCCCCGACAATGTGGTGTTCACCTACCAGGGTGACGGCGACTTAGCGGCGATCGGTACGGCGGAGACGGTTCATTCCGCGACCCGTGGCGAGAATATTACTATCATTTTTGTTAACAACGCGATTTACGGTATGACCGGCGGCCAGATGGCGCCTACCTCTCTTCCGGGACAGGTCACCCAGACCACCCCTTACGGACGGGATGTAAGCTACTCCGGTTTCCCGGTTCGGGTTTGCGAGATGCTTTCCACTTTGAGCGGCGTCGCCTTTGCCGAGCGGGTTGCGGTCAATAATCCCGCCAATGTCCGGAAGGCGAAAGCGGCCATTAAGAAGGCTTTTACCGCCCAGATCGAAAAGAAAGGCTTCTCCATCGTGGAGATCCTTTCCACCTGCCCCACCAACTGGGGTCTGACGCCGGTGAACGCGCTGAAATGGTTGGAAGACAATATGATTCCTTACTATCCTTTGGGCAACTTTGTGGACAGAACGAAAGAAGGGGTGAGGTAAATGAGCTTAAATCTGTTGATCGCCGGATTCGGCGGACAGGGCGTCCTGTTTATGGGAAAAGTCGCCGCTTATACCGCTATGGTGGAAGATAAGTATGTTTCCTGGCTTCCTTCTTACGGACCGGAAATGCGCGGTGGTACCGCCAACTGTTCGGTATGCATCGATGATAAGGAAATCGGCTGTCCGTTGATTTCCGAACCGGAGACGTTGGTGGTTTTGAACCGTCCTTCTTACGACAAATACGTAAACGCCGTTCTTCCCGGTGGACATATTTTTATCGATTCCACATTGATCGATGTGACCTGCGAGCGGAAGGATATCCATGTCCACTATGTTCCCTGCACCCAGATGGCGCAGGACAGCGGCATGAAACAGCTTGCCAACGTAGTGATGCTGGGTAATGTGCTGAAGGAGACCGGTTTTACCACCTTTGATGTGCTTTGCAAGGCGATGGAACAGTGTGTTCCCCCAAAAAAGAAAGACCTTTTGGAGCCGAACCTGAAAGCGCTGAAGCTGGGATACGAGTATCAGGGATAATCAAAGGGGCGCGTCGCGCCCCTTTTTTGCGGAGGATCATTTGAACAGAGAAAAAGAAGCCGCTGTTTTGTCGGTGCGCGATGCGCTTATAAAATGGTATCAAAGGGAAAAGAGAAGATTGCCATGGCGGGAAGAGGTTTCCCCCTACCGGGTTTGGATTTCGGAGGTGATGCTCCAGCAAACCCGGGTGGAGGCGGTGATCCCGTATTTTCATCGCTTTTTGAAAGCGCTTCCTGATTTGGACGCATTGGCGAAAGTCGATGACGATTTTCTTCGAAAACTTTGGCAAGGACTTGGTTACTACAATCGCGCCGCCAATTTGAAAAAGGCGGCGGTGCTGGCAAAAGAGCGGAATGGGGGTCTTCCTTCCGATTACGAAAGCCTTTTGTCCCTTCCGGGATTTGGCGAATATACCGCCGGCGCGGTGGCGTCTATTGCTTTTGGCCAGCCGGTCCCCGCAGTGGATGGAAATGTAATTCGGGTGCTGAGCCGTTTTTTCGCCGACGAGGAAAACAGCGCTTCTTCGGCGTTTCGGAAAAAATACCGCCGCCTTCTTTTGGAAACCATTCCCCACGATGTGCCCGGCGCGTTTAACCAAGCGCTGATGGAACTGGGGGCGACGGTTTGTATTCCAAACGGCGTTCCCCATTGCGACCGCTGTCCTTTAAAGGAAGAGTGCCTTGGAAAAGAAGCGCCCCTATCGTATCCGGTGAAGCCGGAGAAAAAGGAAAAAACCGTGGAGAGATATCTGCTTCTCCTCTATTATAATAGAAAAGGGGAGCTTCTTATCGCTCGCCGTCCGGCAAAAGGATTATTGGCGTCCCTTTGGGGATTTCCCATGGCGGAAGAAGGGCTGTCGGCGGACGAACTGGAGACGATAGGGAAAAAAGAAGGAAAAAGCGCTTTGTTTCAAGGCGTCCTTTATAAACATCGCCATATTTTTACCCACAAGATTTGGGAAATGACGGGGGTTTTGATGGAGTTGACGCAAACGCCGAAGTTGGGAGAAAACGAAGTTTTGGCAAGTCTTTCTAAGATTCGGGAAAAGTATTCCGTTCCTTCCGCCTTTTCCCCTTTTCTTACAGAAATAGAGAAGTTTTTTGTTCATAAAAAGTTTACAATTTAAATGAAAAAAAGGCTTGCCAAAGACAGGAAAGCGCGGTATAATCTTTGTTGCGTGACTGCGACAGATGTGCGTTGAAGCGAGAGGTTGCTGCCGAATGGCAGGGAATTTTCGTGGAGTATGTCCGATTTTAAACCGGGCGACAAAAGTGAACACCATATCGTGGGTTTTGGGGGCGTCGATTACGACCCTTATGAAGAAGTTTTGCAAACTGTGCCTTTTTAGGCGATAAGTGCGAGAGGAATCTTCCGCTGAGGAATAAAAATTGACCCGAAAACGCGACGGAATTCCCGGAAAAACGAATAGGCTGTTTTTTCGGTTTTTTCATGTCTGGATGCGAAACACACGGAAGCGTGTTCAACTGTTGTCTTGCCAAATCAAATAAATTCAGGAGGCGATGACAAGTGGCAGTCAAAGAAAAAATTCGAATCAAACTGAAAAGTTACGATCACAACCTGGTGGACGCGTCCGCGGCGAAAATCGTCGAGGTCGTAAAGAAAACCGGGGCCAGAGTTGCGGGCCCTATCCCTCTTCCCACCCGGAAAGAGGGCGTGACCATTTTGCGAGCGGTCCACAAATATAAGGACAGCCGGGAACAGTTTGAAATGCGCACCCACAAGAGACTGATCGACGTGCTGAGACCGGCCCCCAAAACGGTGGAAGCGCTCCAGAGTCTCGAACTTCCCGCCGGCGTCGAGATCGAGATCCAATTGTAAGACGCCGTCGCCTCGAACCAATGTCCCAGGTATGGACAAGTTCGGAGGTCATGTTGGCAAAAGCCAACCAATAGCCTAAAGGAGGAAAAGTAAGATGAACAAAGGTATCATCGGAAAGAAAATCGGTATGACCCAGATTTTCGACGAGAGCGGAAAAGTCATTCCCGTCACCGTCGTAGAAGCCGGGCCCTGCGTCGTGGTTCAAAAGAAAACCGTACAAAACGACGGTTACGACGCGATCCAGGTAGGGTATGGCGATGTGAAACCCCAGAAAGTCAACAAGCCGATGAAAGGGCATTTCGATAAGGGCGACGTCGCTGCGAAAAAGACCCTTCGGGAATTTAGAATGGATGATTGCAGCGGCTACAACGTAGGCGATATTATCAAAGCCGACGTTTTCGCTCCCGGCGATATTATCGACGTTTCCGGCACCAGCAAAGGTAAAGGATACGCCGGCGCTATCAAACGTCACGGCAATCGCTCCTTAAGATCTTCTCACGGTACCGGCCCTGTTGCCAGACAGCCCGGTTCTATGGGCGCTATCTCCGATCCCTCGAGAATTTTCAAGGGCAAAGGAATGGCCGGACATATGGGCGCCGAAAAGGTGACGGTCCAGAATTTAGAGGTCGTCAAAGTTGACGCCGAAAACAATTTGATCGCCGTAAAAGGCGCGATTCCCGGCCCCAAGGGCGGCGTCGTCGTCATTATCAACGGCAAGAAAGCGTAAGGGAAGGAGGAATTATCATGCCTAAAATTTCTGTTTATGATATGACAGGGAAAGAGGTCTCTCAGATCGAGCTTTCCGACGCGGTATTTGGAATTACTCCCAACCAGGCGGTGCTGCACCAGGCGGTTGTTACCTATTTGGCGAATCAGCGGCAGGGCACCCAATCCACTTTGACCCGTACCGAGGTCAGAGGCGGCGGCCGTAAACCCTGGAGACAAAAGGGAACCGGTCACGCGAGACAGGGCTCCATCCGTGCTCCCCAGTGGACTCACGGCGGTGTGGCGATTGGTCCCAAACCCCGTTCTTACCGGCTCTCTCTCAACAAAAAGGTGAAGAGACTGGCGTTAAAGAGCGCGTTTTCCGCGAAGGTTTTGGATAACGATATGATCGTAGTTGATAAAATCGTCGCCGAGGAATACAAGACCAAGACCATGGTCAATATGCTGAAAGCGCTGGGCGCTGACCGCAAAGCGTTGATCGTACTTCCCGAAACGGACGAAAAGGTAGTCAAGAGCGTCGCCAACATCCCCGGCGTCGCCACGGCGTATGTCAATACGCTGAACGTGTACGACATTCTGAAATACGATAAATTCATCGTGGCGAAGGATGCCGTATTGAAAATCGAGGAGGTATATGCGTAATGAAAAAGCCTCAGGACATTATCTTGAAACCCATCATTACCGAGCGTTCTATGACCGGTATTGGGGAGAAGAAATACACCTTCCAGGTGGCCAAAGACGCCAATAAAATTGAGATCGCGGAAGCGGTGAAAGCCCTCTTCGGTGTCGACGTGGTAAAAGTGAACACCGTAAGCTGCAAGGGCAAGCTCAAAAGAATGGGCCGTTACGAAGGCTACAGACCCGATTGGAAGAAAGCGATTGTTACCTTAAGCGAATCTTCCAAGGGCATCGAGTTCTTCGAGGGCATGATCTAAACCATCTTTTGAGGGTGATGTATGGGGGAAAATTCCCTCGCTAAACCAAATAGGAGAGTGAAAGAAAATGGCGATTAAGACCTATAAACCCACTACTCCCGCCAGACGGCAGATGACCGTCACCGATTTCTCCAACCTTTCCAAAGTCGCTCCCGAAAAGAGCCTTTTGGAGCCGATGAAGAAAAAATCGGGCCGGAACAACTACGGACGGATTACCGTTCGTCATCACGGCGGCGGAAACAGAACCAAATATCGTGTCATTGATTTTAAGCGGGATAAAATCGGTATGGAAGCCGAAGTCCTGACCTTGGAGTACGATCCCAACCGCTCCGCGCATATCGCTCTTGTCCAGTATGAAGACGGCGAGAAACGCTACATCGTGGCTCCCAACGGCCTTGCGGTGGGCGATAAGATCGCAAACGGTCCCGACGCGGACATTAAACCGGGCAACGCCCTTCCGATGAGTGCGATTCCCGTCGGTACTTTTATCCACAACATTGAGCTGTATCCCGGAAAGGGCGCCCAGTTAGTCAGAGCGGCCGGAAATATGGCGCAGCTGATGGCGAAAGAAGGAGCCTACGCGATGGTGCGTCTTCCTTCGGGCGAGCAGCGTAACATTCCCGCCGAGTGTATGGCGACGGTGGGCCAGGTTGGAAACATCGATCACGAGAACGTTTCCATCGGTAAAGCCGGAAGAAAGCGGCATATGGGCTGGCGGCCTACTGTCCGCGGTTCGGTTATGAACCCCAACGACCATCCGCACGGTGGTGGTGAAGGTAAGTCTCCCATTGGCCGTCCCGGACCTGTTACCCCCTGGGGCAAGCCGACTCTGGGTTACAAGACCAGAAAGAAACATCACCGCTCCGATAAATTTATCGTGAAACGCAGAAACGCGAAATAAGGAAAGGAGACGGTTTACACCATGGGTAGAAGTGTTAAAAAAGGCCCTTTCGTCCAGGAAGTGCTTTATAAAAGAGTTTGCCAGATGAACGAGACCGGCGACAAAAAGGTGTTAAAAACCTGGAGCCGTGCCTCCACCATCTTCCCGGAGTTCGTCGGACATACCTTTGCGGTGCATGACGGAAGAAAACACGTTCCCGTTTATGTGACCGAGGATATGGTCGGCCATAAGCTGGGCGAATTCGCGCCCACCCGCACCTTTAAAGGTCACGCCGGCTCGAAGACGTCGAACAACGGTAAGAAATAGCCGAAAGGAGGAGTTTTGAATGGAAGCGAAAGCTTACCTGAACAATGTGCGTATTTCCCCCAGAAAAGTGAAGATCGTTTTGGATCAGATCCGGGGCAGGGACGCGGCTTATGCGATGGCAGTGTTGAAACATACTCCCAAAGCAGCCTGTGAACCTTTAGCGAAGCTTCTGAAATCGGCTATGGCCAATGCGGAAAACAACCACAACATGGATGTGCACAGCCTCTATGTTTCCGAATGCTTTGTCGCTCCCGGACCGATTATGAAACGGATCCGCCCCAGAGCGCAGGGCCGCGCCTTCAGAGTACTCAAGAGAACTTCGCATGTAACCCTTGTATTAAAGGAAAAGGAATAAGCTGAAAGAGGAGGTAGACTATGGGACAGAAAGTAAATCCCCACGGCCTTCGTGTAGGCGTTATCAAAGATTGGGACTCCCGCTGGTTTGCAAATAAAAATGCTTTCGGCGATATCCTTGTTGAAGATTACAAAATTCGTACCTTTATCAAGAACGAGCTGAAAGCGGCCGGTATTCCCAAAATCGAAATCGAACGCTTTAACGACCAGAAGGTCAGAATCCACATTCACTGCGCGAAACCTGGTATGGTGATCGGACCTGCCGGCGCGAAAATCAATGATCTCCGGCTCCGGTTGGAGAAGATGATCGGCAAACCCGTTCATGTCAATATCGTTGAAGTGAGACAACCCGATTTGGACGCGCAGTTAGTCGCGGAGAATATCGCGTCTCAGTTAGAGAGAAGAATTTCCTTCCGCCGGGCGATGAAACAGTGCATCGGCAGAACCATGCGGCTTGGCGCGAAAGGAATTAAAACCACTGTCAGCGGACGTTTGGGCGGCGCTGAGATCGCCAGAAGCGAGAGCTACAACGAGGGTACCATTCCTCTGCAGACTCTGCGGGCCGATATCGATTATGGCTTTGCTGAAGCGGACACCACCTACGGAAAGATCGGCGTAAAGGTTTGGATCTACACCGGAGAGGTGCTCAAAGGCGAAATCACCAAGAAACCCGCGAGAAACCAGAGAGACAGAAATGACCGTCGTCCCAGAAGACCGAGACAGGAAGGAGGTAACAAATAATGCTTCTTCCGAAGAGAGTAAAATACCGTCGTCAACAGAGAGGACGGATGAAGGGTAAAGCCACCAGAGGAAATTTCGTTGCCTACGGAGAGTACGGCTTACAGGCTCTGGAGCCCTGCTGGATTACTTCCAACCAAATTGAGTCCGCCCGTATCGCTATGACCCGTTACATTCGTCGTGGCGGTCAGGTATGGATCAAAATATTCCCCGACAAACCGGTTACTGAGCAGCCCGCCGAGACCCGTATGGGTAAAGGTAAAGGTTCTCCCGAATACTGGGTAGCTGTTGTGAAGCCCGGAAGAGTCATGTTTGAGATCGCCGGCGTTTCCGAAGAACTGGCCAGAGAGGCGATGCGTCTTGCGGCCCACAAGCTTCCGGTAAAATGTAAGTTCATCAAGCGTGAAGAAGTCGAGACAGGTGGTGAGCAATAATGAAAGCAACAGAAGTCAGAGAATTATCTTATGTGGAGCTGAAGGATAAATTAAATGACCTGAAAGCGGAGCTTTTCAACCTGCGCTTTCAGCATGCCGTCAACCAACTGGATAATCCGATGCGGATTAAAGTTGTCAAAAAGGATATTGCTCGCATTATGACCGTAATCCACGAGCTGGACGCTAAAGAAGGCGTAAAGTAAAGAAGGGAGGACGAACATGAGCGAAGCGAGAAACTTAAGAAAGACCAGAGTTGGTACTGTCGTCAGCAGCAAAATGGATAAAACCGTTGTTGTTGCGATTTTAGATAACGTAAAACATCCCCTTTACAATAAGATCGTAAAACGCACCGTGAAGGTCAAAGCCCACGATGAGCAGAACGCCTGCGGCGAAGGCGACCGGGTTGCGTTGATGGAAACTCGCCCTTTATCGAAAGATAAACGTTGGAGAGTCGTCGAAATTATTGAGAAAGCAAAATAAACTGCGGTCGTAAGACCGGAAGGAGGAACCCACAGTGATCCAAATGCAAACCCGCATGAAGGTCGCCGACAACACCGGCGCCAAAGAACTCATGTGTATCCGTGTATTGGGCGGTTCCGGCAGAAGATACGCTAATATCGGCGATGTCGTCGTTTGTTCGGTAAAGAAAGCGACGCCCGGCGGCGTTGTAAAGAAAGGCGACGTCGTAAAAGCCGTAATCGTTCGTTCAGCCAAGGGATTACGCCGTGACGACGGCACATATATTCGGTTCGATGAGAATGCTGCCGTTTTGATCAGAGAAGACAAAAACCCCAGAGGGACCCGTATTTTTGGGCCGGTAGCCAGAGAGCTTCGTGATAAGAACTACATGAAGATCCTTTCTCTTGCTCCCGAAGTACTGTAAGGAGGTACGGGAATGAACAAACTGCATGTAAAAACCGGTGATAACGTTATGATTATCAGCGGCAAAGATAAGGGGAAAAAAGGCAAGGTTTTGGAAGTCAGCCCCAAAGAAGGCAAAGTCATCGTTGAGGGATGCAACCTGGTAACCAAGCATGTGAAACCCCGTCAGATGGGCCAGCAGGGCGGTATCGTCAAAGCGGAAGCGGCGCTTTACGCCTGCAAGGTAATGCCCATTTGCCCTAAATGCGGCAAGCCCACCAGAGTTGGTCATAAGATCAATGAAGATGGGAAAAAGGTCCGCGTCTGCAAGCATGCCGCCTGCGGTGAAACTTTCTAATAGGAGGAAAAGACATGGCTCGTCTGAAAGAGTATTATAAGAGTGACGTAGCTCCGGCTTTGATGAAAAAGTTCGGCTACAAAAGTGTCATGCAGATTCCGAAGATTGAAAAAGTTGTCATCAACGTAGGCTGCGGCGAAGCGCGTGACAACCAGAAAGTGATGGATTCCGTTGTGCAGGACCTCTCGGCCATTACCGGTCAGAGACCCGTTCTCTGCAAGGCGAAGAAATCCGTCGCGAACTTTAAACTTCGTGAAGGCATGGTTATCGGCGCGAAAGTGACTTTGCGTTCCGATAAAATGTATGAATTCATCGATCGTTTCTTTAACATCGCTCTTCCTCGGGTAAGAGATTTCAAAGGAATCAGCGCCGATTCTTTTGATGGCCGCGGAAACTATTCGGTGGGCCTCAAGGAACAGCTGATTTTCCCGGAGATTGAGTACGATAAAATTGATAAGATCCGCGGTATGGATATTACCTTTGTAACCACCGCGAAGAACGACGAGGAAGCGCGGGAGCTTTTAAGCTTGATGGGCGCTCCCTTCGAGAGATAAGGGAGGAAAGAAAATGGCTAAAACTTCGATGAAAATGAAACAGCAGAGAACGCCAAAGTTTTCCACCCGTGGTTACAATAGATGTAAAATCTGCGGCCGTCCTCACGCTTACCTGAGAAAATATGGCATCTGCCGTATCTGCTTTCGGGAGTTGGCGTATAAAGGACAGATTCCCGGCGTAAAGAAATCCAGCTGGTAAAAGGAGGTTTACGGCATGCAAATCACCGATACGATTGCAGATATGCTCACCCGTATTCGCAATGCGAGCTCTGCAAAGCATGACACGGTGGACATCCCTGCTTCGAATATGAAAAAATCCATTGCCCAGATCTTAGTCGATGAAGGCTATGTGAAAGGCTTTACCGTAATCGAAGACGGAAAACAGGGCGTGATCCGTATGACGTTAAAATACGGCGAAAACAAAACTCCGGTACTGACCGGACTGCGCAGAGTCTCCAAACCGGGTCTGCGTATCTATTCGAACTGCGAAAATATGCCGAAAGTCATGAAAGGCTTAGGCGTTGCGATCGTCTCCACTTCCAAGGGCGTTATGACCGATAAGGCGGCTCGGAAGGCGAATGTAGGCGGCGAAGTACTCGCGTTTGTGTGGTAAGGAGGTAAACAGATGTCGCGTATTGGCAGAAAGCAGATTGATGTTCCCTCCGGCGTTGAAGTGAAGATCAACGGCAACCATATTATGGTAAAAGGGCCCAAGGGAACTTTGGAACGGGATGTGCACCCCAATATGAAGCTCGTCATGGACGGCGCTGCTTTGAAGGTGGAGCGCCCCAACGACGAGAAAAAGAACAAGTCTCTCCATGGCTTGACCCGCACTCTGATCAACAATATGGTCATCGGCGTGACCCAGGGCTTCTCCAAGGAATTGGAAGTCAACGGCGTCGGTTACCGTGCGGCGAAGCAGGGGAAAGATCTGGTTATGAACTTAGGTTATTCTCACCAGGTCATTATGCCTGAAATCCCCGGTATTTCTATTGACGTTCCTTCTCCGAATAAAATCGTCATCTCCGGCCCCGATAAAGAGCAGGTCGGTCAGTTTGCGGCCAATGTCCGCAAGAAACGTCCTCCCGAGCCCTACAAAGGCAAAGGAATCAAGTACGTTGACGAACACATTATCCGCAAGGAAGGCAAGACCGGTAAGTAAAGGTAAAGGAGTGACAAGTAATGGTAAATAAGCCGGATAAAAACAAGGCTCGTTTGAAAAGACACCGCAGAGTGCGCTATAAAATCTCCGGAACGGAGCAGCGCCCCCGCTTGAGTGTATTCCGCTCCGCGAAGCACATCTACGCGCAGCTGATCGACGATGTAAAAGGCGTCACTCTGGTATCCGCCTCTTCCTGCGATAAAGGGTTTGAAGGCAACGGTGGCAACAAGGAAGGCGCTTACGCCGTCGGCAAAATGATCGCCGAGAAGGCGGCCGCCAAAGGAATCAGCGAAGTGGTGTTTGACCGCGGTGGATATATTTTCCACGGCAGAGTCGCACAGCTGGCAGCGGGAGCCCGTGAAAACGGCCTCAATTTCTAAGAGGGAGGGACCAGTTTGGCTAATCGAGTAGAAAACGCTCCTGTGCAGGAATTACAGGAAAGAGTCGTCACGATCCGCCGGGTTTCCAAGACGGTAAAAGGCGGTCGTATCTTTAAATTCGCCGCCCTCGTCGTAGTTGGAGACGGAAACGGAAAGATCGGCTTCGGCATGGGTAAATCCGGAGAGGTTCCCGACGCGATCCGCAAGGGAATCGAGGACGCGAAAAAGAATATGTTTACGGTAGCGCTTCGGGGAACCACCATCCCCCACGAAGTAATCGGTGCGTTCGGCGCCGGCAGAGTATTATTGAAGCCCGCCCCGGAAGGAACCGGCGTTATCGCCGGCGGCGCGGTCAGAGCGGTAGTAGAGACCGCCGGTATCCGCGACATCCGTACCAAGGCGCTGCGCTCCAACAATCCCTGCAATGTGGTGAGGGCGACCATCAACGGTTTGAAATCCCTTCGCAACGCCAATGAAGTGGCGGCGATTCGGGGCAAAACCGTATCTGAAATTTTGGGTTAAGGAGGGTGTGTTATGGCAATGTTAACCGTAAAGCTTGTAAAAGGCCTTGCCGGTAAGAAAAAAGATCAGATTGCTGTGGCGGAATCCCTCGGATTGAAAAAAGTAGGCGACGTCAGCGTTCAGCCGGACAATGACGCCACCAAAGGCAAGATCTTTAAAATTTCTCACCTCGTCGAGGTTACCAAAAACTAACAAGGAGGTGCGTGCGTGATGAAACTGCATCAATTAGCTCCTGCGGAGGGTTCTAAAAAAGAACATTTTCGCGTAGGCCGCGGCCATGGTTCCGGTAACGGTAAAACTGCCGGCAAGGGCCATAAAGGTCAAAACGCCCGTTCCGGCGGCGGCGTCCGTCCCGGATTTGAAGGCGGCCAGATGCCTTTATACAGAAGACTGCCCAAACGCGGCTTCAACAATTACAATTTTGAAACCAGATATGCTGTTGTCAATCTTTCCGATTTGAACCGCAAGTTCGAGGACGGCGCGGTAGTAGATACCGAGGCCTTAATCGCCAGCGGATTGGTCAACAAGGTCTATGACGGCATTAAAGTGCTCGGAGACGGCGAGATTGAAAAGAAGTTGACGGTGAAAGCGGCCGCTTTTTCTCAATCCGCGAAAGAGAAATTGGAGGCAGCCGGAGGAAAGGCCGAGGTGATGTAAGGTGTTTGAAACTTGGAGAAACGCTTTCAAGCAGCAAGACCTTCGGAAACGGATCCTCTTCACCTTATTGATCTTAGTGGTGTACCGGGTGGGTTCGGCGATTACCGTGCCCTTTTTGAACCCTACCGTGTTGCAGGATGTGTTCAGCACATCGATTGGCGACGGCGCCAACTTCCTAAGCTACCTGAACGTGATGACGGGCGGTTCGCTGGCTGACGCGACTATTTTCGCGATGTCCATCTACCCCTACATCAACGCGTCCATTATCATCCAGCTTTTGACGGTTGCCATTCCTCCCTTGGAGCGGCTCGCAAAAGAAGGAAACGAAGGAAGAAAGAAGATCCAGAAGATCACCCGCTATACCACTTTCGGATTGGCGTTGGTTCAGGCGATTGCTTATTATCTGGTATTAAAGAGAAACGAAGGCGTACTCAACTACACCAGCGGTTTTTCCGGATTTTTCTCGGCGGTGGTCATCATCGCCTGTTTCGTAGCCGGTGCGGCAGCCATTGTTTGGCTTGGCGATCAGATCAGCGAAAAAGGCGTTGGAAACGGAATCTCTATCATCCTTTTCGCCGGTATTGTTTCCCGCGGTCCCGCGGCGGTACAGACTTTGGTGGCTTGGTGGCAGATGGGCGATCCCCTCTACTATTTCCTGGTTCCCGCGATTGTGATTCTCTTTGCGGTAATGATCTACTTTATCGTTTTCTTCACTAACGCGGAGCGTCGGATCCCCGTCACCTACGCGAAACGGGTCGTCGGCCGGAAGATGTATGGCGGTCAAAGCTCCTTTATCCCTCTGAAGGTGAATATGAGCGGCGTTATGCCCATCATTTTTGCATCCTCTCTGGTTTCGATCCCCAATATGATCGGCACCTTTATCAATGTGACGCCGGGCGGATTTTGGGATCACTTTTTCAGCCTTTTCAATTACAACAGCTGGTTTTACGGGATTTTGTATTTTATTCTCATTATTCTGTTTAACTATTTCTATGTGGCAATTCAATATAATCCGGTAGAAATTGCCAATAATTTAAAGAAGAGCAGCGGTGCAATTCCCGGAATTCGTCCCGGGAAACCCACTTCCGATTTTATTTCCCGGGTATTATCCAAAATTACCCTCATCGGCGCGCTGTTTTTGGGCCTCGTTGCGGTTTTCCCGATTATCTTTTCGGCGATTACCAAAGCGAATATCTCTTTGGGCGGTACCTCGATCCTGATTTTGGTGGGCGTCGCTTTGGAGACGATGCGGGTTATGGAATCCCAAATGATGATGCGTCATCACAAAGGCTTCCTGGAATAAGGAAGGAGATGGCAATATGAATTTAATTCTACTCGGCGCTCCCGGCGCGGGAAAAGGAACCCAGGCGGAGATCATTTGCGACGCTTTGGGGATTCCCGCGATCTCCACGGGGAATATCCTCCGGGACGCCGTTAAACACCAGACTCCTCTCGGTATGGAAGCCAAACAGTATATGGACAGCGGGGATCTGGTACCGGATTCCATCGTCATTAACATCCTCAAAGAGCGGATCCAAAAAGACGACTGCAAAAACGGCTTTATTTTGGATGGCTTTCCCAGAACGGTTCCTCAGGCGGAGGCTTTGGATCAGATGGGCGTCGTTATCGATCGGGTGATTGAGATCCTGGTAGAAGACGACGTGATCCTAAACCGGCTTTCCGGCCGTCGAATCTGCGAGAATTGCGGCGCGTCCTATCATTTGGAATACAATCCCCCGAAACAGGCCGGTGTTTGCGATCGCTGCGGCGGCAAGCTGATTCAGCGGGCCGACGATGTACCGGATACCATTCGGGAGCGGCTGCACGTATATCACGAGCAGACCGAGCCCCTCAAAAATTACTACTACGACAGCGGAAAGCTGATTGTGGTAGAGGGCCAGGAAAAGGTAGAAGATACCTCTGCGCTGGTTCGAAAGGCCGTGGAGGCGTAAGTTTCATGATCGTTTTAAAGACTCAACATGAGCTGGAGCGGATGAAAAAAGCTTGTGAGATTTCGGCGGATGCTCTCAATGTGGCCCAAGAGGTCATTAAGCCTGGGGTCACTACCAAGGAGATCGACAAAGCGATCCACGATTATATCGTCCGCTGCGGCGCGAAACCCTCTTTCCTCGGATTGTACGGTTTTCCTGCTTCCGCTTGTATTTCCTTAAACGACGTGGTGATCCACGGGATCCCCTCCGACGAGAAGGTCAAACCCGGCGACATTGTCAGCGTGGATGTAGGCGCTTTTATAGAAGGCTACCATGGTGACAACGCCTATACCTTTATTGTCGAGGATACCACAGAGGAGATCAAAAAGCTCCTTTTGGAAACAGAGGTGTCCTTGTATAAAGGGATCGAACAGGCGGTTCCCGGAAACCGGATCGGAGATATCTCCTTTGCGGTCCAAAGCCATGTGACACCCTTTGGCTACGGGATCGTCCGTAAATTTGTGGGTCACGGCGTCGGGAAAAACCTTCACGAGGATCCCGAGGTCCCCAATTTCGGAAAGCCCGGAAGAGGTCCCCGGCTTACGGCGGGAATGACCATCGCGATTGAGCCGATGATCACGCTGGAAGGCGACGACGTGGTGGTGATGCCTGACGGCTGGACCACAAAAACCAAGTCGGGAAAAGCCGCCGCCCATTTCGAACACACCATCGCCATCACCGATGAAGGTCCGGTCATTTTGACCAAGCGGTAATGGATATGGAGTGGAAGACGGGTATGATGGTCAAAAGCCTGCGGGGCAGAGATGAGGGATTTTTTGTAGTGGTCGGCGTTAAAGACGGATCTGTCTGGATCGCCGACGGGCGCCGCCGGAAGGTGGAACGGCCCAAGCGGAAAAATCCCAAGCATTTGCAGCAAACCGCGACGGTTTTTGATGAAAACGAGATCAAAACGAACAATGGACTGAAACGGCTGCTTCGCCCTTATAAGGAGCGGCGCCGCAATGAAACAGGAGGGAATGAGCTTGTCTAAAGAAGACGTGATCGAGATCGAGGGAACGGTAGTGGATTCCCTTCCCAATGCGACGTTTAAAGTGGAGCTTCCCAATGGCCGCACGATTTTGGCTCATATTTCCGGAAAGCTGCGGATGAACTTCATCCGGATCCTTCCCGGCGATAAGGTCAAGGTGGAAATGTCCCCTTACGATTTGACCAAAGGGCGCATTACCTGGCGCTCGAAATAGCAATAAACCCCGGAACGGAAACGTTCCGCATAACCAAGGAGGGAACTGAAATGAAAGTAAGACCTTCGGTAAAACCCATCTGCGAAAAATGCAAGGTGATCAAGCGCAAAGGCAAAGTGATGGTAATTTGCCAAAACCCGAAGCATAAACAGCGTCAGGGTTAATGAAGATACACCTTAAACTTTCAAAATACATGGAGGTGCAACAATAATGGCTCGTATTGCTGGTGTCGACCTGCCCAGAGAGAAACGAATCGAAATTGGTTTGACTTACGTTTACGGCATCGGTCAGAAATCGGCTCGCGATATTCTCGCTGCGACCGGGATTAATCCGGACATTCGCGTTAAGGATTTGAGCGAAGAAGACGCGACGAAACTTCGTGATTATATCGACAAAAACTACACGGTAGAAGGCGATTTGCGGAGAGATATCGCGCTGAACATCAAACGGCTGGTGGAAATCGGTTGCTATCGCGGTGTTCGCCACAGAAAAGGACTCCCTGTCAGAGGGCAGAGAACCAAAACCAACGCCAGAACCCGGAAAGGTCCCAAGAAGACCATCGCTAACAAGAAGAAATAATCGGGAGGGATAAGCGAAAATGGCAAAAGTTGCTGCTAAGAAAACCAACATCCGCCGCCGTCGCGAGCGGAAAAATATTGAGCGCGGCGCCGTTCATATCCAATCCACCTTTAACAACACCATCGTTACCATTACCGATACCCAGGGAAACGCCATCTCTTGGGCGAGCGCCGGTGAGATGGGATTCAGAGGTTCTAAGAAATCCACTCCCTTTGCGGCGCAAACCGCTGCGGAGACTGCTGCGAGAGCGGCGATGGAACATGGCCTGAAGATCGTTGAAGTGTACGTCAAAGGCCCCGGCTCGGGAAGAGAAGCGGCGATCCGTGCGCTGCAGGCTGCCGGCTTGGAAGTTCGGATGATTAAAGACGTGACGCCCATTCCTCACAACGGATGCCGTCCGCCCAAAAGAAGACGCGTATAATTTTATTGGAGGTGCAAACAGATGGCAAGATATACCGGCGCAGTATGCAGAATGTGCCGTCGTGAAGGGCAAAAGCTGTTCTTAAAAGGTTCGAAATGCTATTCCGAACATTGCCCCTTCGTTTCTCGCGGCTACGCTCCCGGCCAGCATGGCCAGAACCGGAAGAAGGTTTCTGAATACGGCTTGCAGCTTCGCGCGAAACAGACCGCGAAACGGTACTACGGCGTTTTGGAAAGCCAGTTCGCCCAGTACTTTGAGATGGCGGAAAGAAGATCCGGTATGACCGGTGAAAACCTGCTTCGGATTTTGGAAAGCCGCCTTGACAACGTAGTATATCGGGTTGGACTCGCTACTTCCCGCGCGGAAGCGAGACAGCTTGTGACCCACAATCATTTCAAACTCAACGGCAAGAAAGTCAACATTCCTTCTCTCTTAGTCAAAGAGGGCGATGTGGTATCCCTTTCCGAAGGCAGCCGCCAGAGCGAGAAATTTAAAGAGATCGAGGAGACCTGCGGTTCTCGTCCCGTTCCCATGTGGTTAGATATGGATAGAGGCAATTTTACCGCGAAAGTTCTTCGTATGCCCAACCGTGATGACATTGACTTGGATGTCCAGGAACATCTGATCGTTGAGTTGTACTCCAAATAAGGAGCCGAGACGTGATCGGGTGTATGTTGCATATTTTTATTGCATAAGGAGGGTTATGAATGATTGAAATTGAAAAGCCGGTCATTGAGACAGCCGAAATGAAATCTGACGGAACTTATGGTCGATTCGTATTAGAGCCTCTTGAATGCGGCTTCGGTACCACGCTCGGCAACAGCCTGAGACGGGTATTGCTCTCCTCCCTTCCCGGCGTAGCCGTGACATCCATCAAAATCGATGGGGTGCAGCACGAATTTTCCACAGTACCGGGTGTCAAAGAAGACGTCACGGAGATCGTCCTGAATATGAAAGGATTGATCGCAAAAATCCATGGTGAAGCGCCCAAAACGATCCATATCGAAGCGGAGGGAGAATGCGAAGTCACCGCTGGCGACATCAAAGTAGATTCCGAGGTAGAGATTTTGGATCCCGGAATGCATATTGCAACTCTGGGCCAAGGCGCAAAACTGTATATGGAAATTGTAATCGATAAAGGGCGCGGCTATGTTCCCAGCGAGCGGAACAAGCAAAAGATCGCCAATATTATCGGCGCAATTCCCGTGGACAGCATCTATACCCCTGTACTGAAAGTGAATTATACCGTTGAAAATACCCGTGTAGGGCAGATTACCGACTATGACAAGTTGACCATCGAGGTGTGGACCGACGGAACGATTTCCGCGAAGGAAGCGATTTCTCTCGGCGCCAAGGTTCTCAACGAGCATCTGAATCTGTTCGTAGATTTGTCGGACGATATGTCCACAGGCGAGATTTTAGTAGAAACCTCCGGCAAGGAAAAAGAGAAAGTCCTGGAGATGACCATTGAGGAGCTTGACTTGTCCGTTCGCTCTTTCAACTGTCTGAAACGTGCCGGTATCAATACGGTAGAAGATTTGATCAGTAAATCCGAGGAGGAAATGATGAAAGTCAGAAACCTCGGAAGAAAGTCTTTAGAGGAGGTTCTTTCGAAGCTGAATGCGTTGGGCTTCAGCCTGACCTCCCATGATGAATAAAGATAAAGGAGTGAATTTCGATGCCAGGCAGCAGAAAACTTGGAAGAGCTTCTGACCATAGAAAAGCGATGCTCCGCGCCATGGTGACTTATCTTTTGGAGAATGGGAAAATCGAAACGACGGTAACCAGAGCCAAAGAGGTTCGTTCTATGGCGGAGAAGATGATTACCCTCGGCAAAGAGGGAACGCTTCACGCGAAGCGTCAGGTTTTTGCGTATGTGACCAAAGAGGGCGTCGCCAAAAAATTATTTGACGAGATCGCCCCGAAGTATGCGGAGACCAAAGGCGGATATACCAAGATTATTAAGATTGGGCCCCGCCGGGGAGACGCCGCCGAAATGGCGATTATTGAATTGGTCTAAATAAAAAAATCCTCTGCGAAAGCGGAGGATTTTTGCTTTTATGGTGGAAAACCGGGAAAATTTCTGCTATAGTAAGAAGGACAAAAACCGGTTGGAGGAAAATGAAATGGCTTCTTTGCTACTGCCTGTGATCTATCTTGCATTTATCAGTTTGGGGTTGCCGGATCCGTTGCTGGGCGCTGCCTGGCCCGAGATCTGCGCGCAATGGGGGACCCCGGCGTCGCTGATGGGAGTCGTTACCATGATTATCTCCGCCGGGACGATTTTTTCCAGCTTAATGAGCGAACGCCTTTATTTTGCCTTTGGCCCGGGAAAAGTAACCGCGTTTAGCGTCTTTTTAACGGCGGTAGGATTGTTAGGCTTTTCCTTCAGCGGGGCTTTTTGGATGCTTTGCGTGGCGGCGGTGCCTTACGGGCTTGGCGCCGGCGGCGTGGATTCGGTGCTGAACAATTATGTGGCGCTTCATTACAAAGCGAGGCATATGAGCTGGCTTCATTGTATGTGGGGAATTGGATGCAGCGCAGGTCCTTTGATTATGAGCGCCGCTATTTCGGGTGGCAGCTGGAATAACGGGTATCTGACCATTGCGGTGATGCAGGGAGTGTTGACCCTGGTGCTGGTGCTCAGTCTTCCCCTTTGGAAAAAAAGCGGAGCCGAGACGTCAAAGGGACCGGCGGTCAAAAGCAAGCTTATCGATATTTTGAAGATTCCCGGCGTCAAAGAGGTGCTTTTCTGCTTTTTTTGCTACTGTGCGTTGGAATCGGTAGCCGGTATGTGGGCTGCCAGCTATTGCGCTATTTTTCGGGGAATTCCCTCAGAGGAAGCGGCGGGCTGGGCGAGCTTGATGTATATCGGGATCACCGTCGGGCGGTTTTTGAGCGGCTTTGTGACATTTAAGGTCAACGACCGGAATATGATCCGGCTGGGACAGGGTTTTGTTGCGGCGGGAGTGGTGTTGCTTTTGCTTCCCTTCGAACCCTTGCTTCCCGTGGGATTGATTCTGGTGGGATTTGGCTGCGCGCCTATTTATCCCTCGATTATTCATGAAACCCCATCTAATTTCGGGGAGGAACGAAGCCAGGGGATTATTGGGGTTCAGATGGCCTTTGCTTACGTGGGAAGCTTGGCGGTGCCTCCGTTGTTCGGCCTGCTTGCCGATCATATCTCTTTTGGACTGTTTCCTCTCTTTTTGGGCGGGCTTTTGCTTTTAATGTTTGTTATGGCGGAACGGCTTCATCAAATTACCGGCGCCCGTCGGAAAAAAAGCCAAGTGGGCGTGGAAGCGCTTTGACGTATGGAAAGGAGAATCCTATGGATCGAAAAAAAATAACTCGGATCGTTTGTCTGGTAATGGCAGTACTTATGGTGCTTAGTGTCCTTGCGGGAAGCTTTTTGACGTTGTTTTATTGAGGTGAAAAGATGAAACGATACGATATTTTGCTGTTTGACGCCGACGACACTCTCTTCGATTTCCAAAAAAGCGAACGGGATGCGTTTCGGGCGGTATTTGGCGCAAAAGATAGTGACGCGCTGTACCAAATCTACCATAAAATCAACGACGGCCTTTGGAAACAGCTGGAGCGGGGAGAGATCGATCGGGCGGGATTGCAAAAACGCCGTTTCGCGGATTTATTAGAGGAAATCGGTATGGAAGGGGACGGGGACGATTGCAACGCCAGATATGTGGAAGCCCTTTCCAACCAAAGCATCCTTTTGCCGGAGAGCGAAGAGGTGGTCGCCGCGCTGGCGCCTCACTGCCGGTTGTTTTTGCTGACCAACGGGATCGCTTATGTCCAGCGCAAGCGCTTTTTCGCTTCTTCCATCGCCCCTTATTTCGAGGACCTTTTTATCTCCGAGGAGGCGTCCTCTCAAAAACCCGAGAAGGCGTTTTACGATTATGTAGAGAAACGGATCCCTGATTTTCATAAGGAACGGGCGCTGATGATCGGCGATTCTCTCACCTCGGATATGGCGGGGGGCCAAAACGCGGGGATCGATACCTGTTTTTATAATCCAAAAGGGATTTCGGTTCCCAGTCATATCAAAGTGACCTATCAGATCGAAACCTTAAGGGATCTGCTGCCGCTGTTAGGGATCGGAAAATGAAATGGAGAAAAGGAAAGACCGTTGTTACAGCTCTGATCTTGGTTTTGGCGGGCTTGGCGCTATTTTCCGGGAAATCTACCGTCACCTTTTATGACGACCATTTGGTGGCATCCACGGTGCTTGGGGGTTCTTCTACCGTCTATTATTCGGACATTTTGGAAGCAAAGCTGGTTTCCAATCTGGATACTGGAAGACGGACGTTCGGTTTTGGAAGTTTTACGGTAGCGGGGGGAAGCTTTGAAAACGACCGGTTCGGTGCTTATAAGCTGTATTCCTATACCGGCTGTGACAGCTATGTGGTACTGGATACCGTTTCTGGTGTGATCGTGTTCAACGGTAAGACGAAAGAGGAGACAAAGGCGCTTTACGACGCCCTTCAAGAGGCGATGGATCCGTAGAAATAGCGGCTTTTCAGAGCGTTTTGCACCAAAAAAAAGAAAAATTTTTCATTTGGTTGGCAATAAAAAGGAATCGGAAAAAACACCTTTACTTTTCAAAAAAACCATGCTAGAATAAAGTCGTTAAATTGGGGGTTGTCTACAAACAGCCCCTGATCGCCTGCCATTTTTAAGGAAAACGGATGTTTCATCCCTATTTGGCACATTATGACTCAAGGAGGATATACAATGGCAAGAAAAATGAAAACCATGGACGGAAATACCGCTGCCGCTCACGTAAGCTATGCCTTTACGGAAGTTGCCGGTATTTATCCCATTACCCCGTCCAGCCCTATGGCCGATAACGTAGACCAGTGGGCAGCCGCCGGCCAGAAGAACATCTTCGGCACTACGGTCAAAGTAATGGAAATGCAGTCTGAAGCTGGTGCGGCCGGAACGGTTCACGGCTCTCTTGCCGCTGGTGCGTTAACTACCACCTATACGGCTTCTCAGGGCCTTTTGCTGATGATCCCCAATATGTATAAAATCGCCGGCGAATTGCTTCCCGGTGTGTTCCATGTCTCTGCCCGTGCGGTGGCGTCTCATGCCTTGAACATCTTTGGCGATCATTCCGACGTGTATGCCTGCCGTCAAACCGGTTTTGCGATGCTCGCGGAATCCAATCCTCAGGAAGTTATGGATTTGGGCGCGGTAGCGCATTTGGCCGCGATCAAAGGCAGAGTTCCCTTTATCAACTTCTTCGATGGATTCAGAACCTCTCATGAGATTCAGAAGATCGAGGTTTGGGACTACGATGATTTAACGGAAATGTGCGATATGGACGCGGTAGAAGCGTTCAGAAAACGGGCTTTGAACCCTGAGCGTCCCGTGATGCGCGGTTCCCACGAAAACGACGATATCTTCTTCCAGAACAGAGAAGCCTGCAACAAGTACTATGAGGCGCTTCCTGCTGTGGTCGAGGAGTACATGGACAAAGTAAACGCCAAGATCGGCACCAACTATAAGCTCTTCAACTATTACGGCGCTCCCGACGCGGAGAGAGTCATCATCTGCATGGGCTCCTTCTGCGACGTAGCGGAGGAAGTTGTCGACTACCTCACCGCGAAAGGCGAAAAAGTCGGTCTGGTCAAGGTTCGTCTGTATCGTCCCTTCGTTCCCGAGAAATTGATCGAAGCGATTCCCGCTACCGCGAAGAAGATCGCGGTTTTGGATCGGACCAAAGAGCCCGGCGCTCTGGGCGAGCCTCTGTACCTGGATGTTGTGACCGCGCTTGCCAATGCGGGCATCAACGACAAAGTCATCGTCGGCGGTCGTTACGGCCTCGGCTCCAAGGATACCCCTCCCTCCAGCGTATTTGCTGTCTATGAGGAGCTTTCGAAAGATGCGCCCAAGCATCAGTTCACCTTGGGCATCGTAGACGATGTCACCAACCTTTCTTTGGAAGAGAAGCCCTCTCCCAACACCGCTGCGGAAGGCACCATCGAGTGCAAATTCTGGGGCCTTGGCGGCGACGGAACGGTTGGCGCCAACAAGAACTCCATCAAGATTATCGGTGACCACACCGACAAATATGTTCAGGCGTACTTCCAGTACGACTCCAAGAAGACCGGCGGTATCACCATTTCCCACCTGCGGTTTGGCGATAAACCCATCCGTGCTCCTTACTACATCAATAAGGCGGACTTTGTAGCCTGCCATAATCCCTCTTACGTCACCAAAGGCTTCAAGATGGTCAACGACGTAAAACCCGGCGGCGTGTTCCTGATTAACTGTCAGTGGACTCCCGAAGAGCTCAACGAGCATATGCCCGCGGAAGCGAAACGGTATATTGCCCGCAACAACGTCCAGCTCTACACCGTAAACGCTATTGATTTGGCGATCGAAATCGGTATGGGCAAACGGACCAACACCATTTTGCAGTCTGCGTTCTTTACCCTGGCGAAGATCATGCCTCAGGAAGACGCCATCCAGTACATGAAGGATGCGGCCACCAAGAGCTATCTGAAAAAAGGTCAGGATATCGTAGATATGAACCATAAGGCCATTGACGCCGGTGCTACCGCTTTTGTGAAGATCGACGTTCCCGCTGACTGGGCGGACGCGGTTGACGAGAAGGCGGATGCGGTTGCTTCCGAAGACGGAAAACTGGAAAAGATGGTCAAGACCATTATGGAACCCGTTGGAAAGATGGATGGTTACAGCCTGCCTGTTTCCGCGTTTGTGGATCATGCGGACGGTACCTTCGAGCAGGGCGCTTCCGCCTTTGAAAAACGCGGCGTTGCCGTTACCGTTCCTTCCTGGATTCCCGAAAACTGCATTCAGTGTAACCAGTGCGCTTACGTTTGTCCTCATGCCACCATTCGTCCCTTCGCGCTGAACGAAGAAGAGGCCGCTGCGGCTCCCGCTTCCATGAAGATGGTGAAGATGAACGGTAAGGGCTATGAAAACTATAAGTTCGCTATGGTTGTTTCTCCTATGGACTGCATGGGCTGTACCGTTTGCGTCGGCGTTTGCCCCGCGAAGAACAAAGCCCTGGTGATGAAACCTCTGGAGAGCCAGCTGGATCAGCAGGCCGCTTTCGATTACGCGGTAGCGAACGTAACCAAGAAAGACGATATGCCCGCGGAAAACACCGTAAAGGGCAGCCAATTCAATCAGCCCCTCCTCGAGTTCTCCGGATCCTGCGCTGGTTGTGCGGAAACTTCTTACGCTCGTCTGATTACCCAGCTTTACGGCGAGAGAATGTATATCTCTAACGCCACCGGTTGCTCCTCTATCTGGGGCGGTCCCGCGGCGACTTCTCCTTACACCAAGAGCAAAGCGAGAGGCTTTGGACCCGCTTGGGCGAACTCCCTGTTCGAGGACAACGCGGAGCATGGTTTCGGTATGTATATCGGCCAGAAAGTCATTCGTGACCGTCTGATCTCCAAGATTGAGGCGTTGGCGGAGAAGACCGACAACGCGGACGTCAAAGCGGCGGCGAAAAACTTCCTCGATACCCAAAACGACGGCCAGAAGAACGGCGCTGCTACCGATGCTCTGGTTGCGGCTTTGGAAGCTTGCGGCTGCGACGCGGCGAAAGAGATCCTCTCCCAGAAGGAATACCTCCAGAAGAAATCCGTCTGGATCTTCGGCGGTGACGGATGGGCTTACGATATCGGCTTCGGCGGTTTGGATCATGTTTTGGCTTCCGGCGAGGACGTCAATGTCATGGTCTTTGATACCGAGGTGTACTCCAACACCGGCGGTCAGGCTTCCAAGTCTTCTCAGATCGGTCAGGTTGCGCAGTTCGCGGCGGCTGGTAAAGCCATTGCCAAGAAGAGCCTTTCCGAGATTGCGATGACTTATGGATATGTTTATGTAGCCCAGATCGCTATGGGCGCGAACCCCGCTCAGACCATCAAGGCTATTACTGAGGCGGAGGCGTATCCCGGACCTTCTCTGATTATCGGTTACGCGCCTTGTGAGATGCACTCCATCAAGGGCGGTATGGCGAATTGCCAGGCTGAGATGAAGAAAGCGGTAGACGCCGGTTACTGGAACCTGTTCCGGTTCAATCCTGCCAACAAAGCGGAAGGCAAGAACCCCTTCACTTTGGACAGCAAGGCGCCCACGGCCAGCTACAAAGACTTCATCTTGAATGAGGCGAGATACTCTTCGCTGACCCGGTCCTTCCCGGAGCGGGCGGAGAAACTCTTTGATAAGGCGGAACAATCTTCTATCGATCGTTACAACCACCTGTTGAAGCTTTCTGATCTTTACAGCACGGCTGACTAAGCGAAAATTTAAAAAGCTCCGGATTTTTTCCGGAGCTTTTTTCTATATTTTCTTCAGATTTATTGACGAGTGCCGCTGGAAAATGATACAATCAGAAAAAAGGAGGCGCTTTTCGGATGATAGAAAATGTATTTATGTATTGTTTTGGCCCAGTAGCGATTGTAACGCTGTTTTATCTTTTTTGGAATGTGCCGAAAAGCGGAATGCGAGCGTATGCCGATGAGATGAGAAGACGAAAATGGATGGGATTGGTTCTTCTGTTGTTAGGCGCCGGCGCTACTGCTGCTGTCGTTTATTTTCGGCAATTTCTCACAGAAACGGACTTTACTCGTTGCCTCATTCTTTTTGCCACCGCCAGCCTGGCGGGGTTAGTGGGATCGATTATTGCTTTGCTGGTGCCGGGAAACCGCAATGGTCCTAAAAAATAAGGAAAAGGTCCATACCGAAAAGGTATGGACCTTTTTTTAACATCCGCTAACCGCCGGCATTTCATTTTCCGGCTCAGGCGCACTGTTTGTGGAAGTGGCTTTTAAAAGTGCTTTGTCTTTCCATTTTCCTTTTTTATAGTAGAGCATAACCAAACCGGTACGGACCAGAATGGAAATCACCATAGAAATGAAGAGTCCTTCCGCATTGTTTGGCTGGACCGCTAGTAAGTAAGCGGCGGGAATTCTCACTACCATACCAGCTAGAGAGAAAAGCATCGGGGCTAAGGAAGAACCGGCGCCCCGGAGCGCTCCGGAGAGAGCTTCGCCTAGACCCATAAAGCAATAGAAGAAAGCGATGATCCGAATGCCAATCTCTCCTAATCGCAATACCTCGGGAGCGTCGGTAAAGGCTCGCATCAAAAGAATTCCAAAGAAGAAGAAGAGAATACCTAACGACAATCCAACGGCCATAATGATGGTACCGGTGGCTCGAACTCCTTTTTTTACACGATCCAATTTTCCAGCGCCCACATTCTGACCGACAAAAGTGGTCAAAGCCATACCCATGCCCATCATAATGGTCATCGCAAAGCCGTCTACTTTCATAATCAGGCTGTTGGCGGCGATAAAATCGGAACCAAAGCTGTTGGCGAAGCTTTGAATTACCATAGATCCTAACGAGTTGGCCATCATCTGTAAACCGGCCGGTAACCCCAATTTGACAATGAGTTTGGCGGACACGCCGTCAATGCGAAGTTTCCGGAGACTGAAAGTGATACCATAGTCCGCTTTATTGATCCGAATCCACGCGCAGATTCCAGAAACAAAGTGCGCGATGGTAGTCGCCCATGCGACACCGGCGACGCCCATGTTAAAATTGATGACAAAGACTAGATCCAAAACAATGTTGATAATACTGGAAAGGATCAAAAGCAGCATAGGCCAGCGGGAATCGCCAAGTCCCCGCAGCACGCCGCTACACAGGTTATAAAGAATGTTTCCGATGGTCCCGGCGAAGACAATGGCCAGATAGGCGGTAGAATCGGCAATAATATTTTCCGGTGTTCCCAAAAAGAGAAGGAGCGGCTCGCTAAAAATCAAGCCGATTACCGTTACCACCGTTCCCATCAGCAACGCTAAGGTAAAAGCAGTGGAACCGGCGATAGAGAGGGCTTCCTTATTTTTTGCGCCAAAGCATTGGGCAATAACGACCGAAGCACCAGCAGAAATTCCCATATATAAAGCGTTAAACAGCATCACAATCGGAAAGCTCGCACCTACGGCGGCAATGGCGTCCGATCCTACAAAGTTTCCCACAACGAGGGAATCCACTACATTATAGAGTTGTAAAAATAGGTTTCCCGCTACAATAGGGAGGGAAAACAGCAGCAGTTTTCGAATCACGTTACCTTCTGTTAAGTCTCCCTTGCGGATCGCGTCACTGACAGGGGATGGCATACAATCGACTCCTTTTAATTTGTTTACTTCAAAACGGTATATTATGTTACCAGTATATGACAGAATAAAGCGAATGTCAAGAAAAAAAATAAAGTTTTTTATCTGTTTTGAACAGAAGTTATCTTTCCAATGTTTATTTTTCAAAAAAGTAGCCAAAAGAAAGGAAACGGTTGAAAATGGGACTGCTTTTTGATATAATGAGGGGGACCTTGTTTATATATAGACAAAATCCGCAATATTCGCAGCAATTGACTTTGTCGGAGATATTTTCGGCTACAGTAAGCGATCATAAAAAAGACCTGCGGCGTTATAATAGAAACCGCAGGTGTGGCGCGCTTAATTGGATTCGAACCAACGGCCTGTCGCTTAGGAGGCGACCGCTCTATCCTACTGAGCTATAAGCGCTTGCCACATTATTATACTATCTCACGGCCTAAAAATCAAGCGTTGAGGAGAATATGAAAACAAAAATTTACCGGTTATCGGAAGAACCTAAAAATAGATTTTCACAAAATCCCGCTTTTGTGATTGTAGGAAGCTTTTTTTCTATGATTCTTGTGGGTGCTTTCCTCTTGACGTTGCCGGCGGCATCCAAAGAGGCGGAGGGTACGCCTTTCCTTTCCGCGTTGTTTACCGCGACCAGCGCCACTTGTGTTACCGGCCTTTCGGTTTACGATATTTATACCCACTTTTCTCTTTTCGGACAGGCAGTGATTATTGGCCTGATCCAGTTGGGCGGCTTGGGTTTAGTGACTTTAAGTACGTTTTTTTATACGGTGATTGGAAAAAAAATGGGTCTTCGGACAGCCAGACTCGCCAAAGAGTCGGTCAATGCCGACGACCAAACGGATGTAAGGAAGCTTTTGCGAACGATTGTTTTACTCACCCTTTCCTTTGAAGCGGCGGGGGCGGCGCTGATGCTTCCTTATTTTTTGCCCGATTACGGTTCCTACGGAGCTTTTATGGCGCTGTTTTTTGCGATTTCTTCCTATTGCAACGCGGGATTTGACCTTTTGGGTATTCTCGCTCCGGGCGTCGGAATGGGGGCGATGTTTTACGCCGAAGGATTGCATGTGATTATGTCCGTATTGATTATCTGCGGCGGATTGGGGTTTGTCGTATGGCAGGATATGGGCGCTTACCGAAAACGGCGTATTCTTCTCCTTCATACCCGGGTGGTGCTGATTTGCACCGGATTCCTTTTGGTTATGGGAACGTTAGCGATTTTTTTCTCTGAGTATGGCAACCAGGAGCTGTTTGGGGATCTTCCGTTTTACCAAAAGCTGTTCCATAGTTTTTATCTTTCGGTTAGTTCCCGAACCGCCGGATTTTCCACTTTGGATCTTTCGGCCCTTTCCGGAACAGGGAAATTGGTGGTTTCGATACTGATGTTTATTGGCGTTGCTCCCGGTTCGACCGGCGGCGGTGTGAAAATTACTTCGGTGGTAGTTATATTTATGACGTTGATTTCTGTCCTTCGAAGTCGAAATGAAACCATGATTTTGGGCCGTCGTGTGAATAAAACGACGGTTTACAGATCCCTTTCCGTCATTTTGCTTGGGGGATTGGTGGTGTTTCTTTCCGCCTTTGTCTTATACAAAACCGGAGACGCCTCCACCGAAATGGACGCGTTGTTCGAGGCGATTTCCGCCTTTTCTACCACCGGCCTTTCAACAGGAGTCACTGCCAATACCGGCGTTTTATCCCGGATTGTTTTGATTGTTACTATGTTTTTGGGACGTGTGGGTCCTTTGTCGTTTGTACTGTCCTTTGCGGTGTCGGAGAAACGAAGCCATCGGGTGGCGCCCCAAGGGCGAATTTGGGTAGGATAAGTTCTCCCTAGTAAAACAACAAAGCAAATTCGCTTTTATATAGATCTTCTACTACGAAAGGAGAGAAGCTTGTGGATTTTTTTAATCTGCTGGCCTTGGTGGGAGGCCTCGCCATGTTTCTATACGGTATGCATGTCATGGGGATGGCGTTGGAACAACGGGCAGGAAATCAGATGAAGACAATTTTGGCGAATCTGACGTCCAGCACTTTGAAAGGCTTTTTCCTGGGACTTGGCGTAACAGCGGTGATCCAGTCTTCTTCGGCAACTACCGTTATGGTAGTCGGCTTCGTTAATTCCGGCGTTATGACCTTGCGTCAATCTATCGGCGTGATTATGGGGGCGAATATCGGAACCTCGATTACCGCCTGGATTTTAAGCCTTGCGGGAATCGATGGGGAAAGTTTTTGGATCCAGCTTTTAAAGCCGTCTTCCTTTACTCCCATTTTGGCTATGATCGGCGCGGTGCTTTATCTTTTTATGAAAAACAATAAGAAGAAGGACGTGGGATTGATCCTCTTGGGATTTGCTGTGCTGATGTACGGTATGGATTCTATGTCCGCCGCCGTGGAACCCTTGGCGGATATCCCGGAGTTTACTCGGGTTATGACGTTGTTCCAAAATCCGATTTTGGGCGTGGTTGTTGGCGCGGTGTTAACGGCGATTATCCAGTCTTCCTCCGCGTCGGTAGGTATTTTGCAAGCCCTTTCTATGACGGGAAGCGTCACCTATAACGCGGCGATCCCCATTATTATGGGGCAGAACATCGGAACCTGTATCACGGCCATTATTTCTTCTATCGGCGCCACCAAAAACGCCAAGCGGGTAGCATTGATTCACCTATATTTTAATGTAATTGCCACGATAGTGATTTTGACACTTTACTGCGTCATTACCTCTATCTTCCCCATTGCCATTGCCAAAAGCACGGCGTCTCCTTTGGGAATCGCAATTTTACATACCGCCTTTAACGTGATAGCGGTCATTTTGTGGGCGCCATGTATTCGGTATCTGGAAAAATTGGCGTATTTATCGGTGCGAGACAACCAGAAAAACAAAGAGCAGGTGGAACTGCTGGACGAGCGGTTGTTGGTGACGCCGGCTGTGGCGATTGGTCGGTGTAAGACGGTGGCCAACACCATGGCGAAGGTAGCGGTGGAAGGACTAAAACTCGCCTGTATGCAAATTGAGCATTTTAACAGCAAATCCAGCGAAGTGATCCGCTCTTCTGAGGAAGAAGTGGATATGTACGAAGACAAACTGGGAACTTATCTTGTCAAGCTCAGCAGCCGCAGTATGTCGGTACAGGACAGTCATGAGGTGTCCAAACTGCTTCATATCATCGGCGATTTTGAGAGGATTTCCGACTATTCGGTAAATATTCTCGCGTCGGCAGAGGAAGTTCACGACAAAAAGCTCTCTTTTTCCGAGGACGCCAAAAAGGAATTAAAGGTGCTGACGGATGCGGTGGGAGAAATTTTGGATCTTTCCTATCAGGCATTCAGCGCCGATGATTTGGAAACGGCGGCGTTGGTGGAGCCTTTGGAGCAGGTGGTTGACTATCTCAAGACCCAGCTCAAGAAAAGGCATATCGAGCGGCTTCAGCGCAACGAATGTACCATTGAAATGGGATTTATTCTGTCGGATTTGCTAAACTATTTGGAACGGACTTCGGACCATTGCTCCAATATTGCCGGATGTTTAATTGAAATATCCAAAGACAGTTTGGGAATGCACGAGTATCTTCAGGGCGTAAAATACAGCGGAGAAAAAGATTTTACCCAAACTTATGATTTGTACCGTCAGAAGTATGCGCTTTCCTAAACAAAAACCCGCAAAGGATTTCTTTGCGGGTTTTTCCAAAAGAGGAAGGAGGAGAGAAAGATGATTTACATTGTAGAGGATGATGAAAGCATTCGGGAGATGGAGATGTACGCTTTAAAAAGCGCCGGATATTCGGTGGCGGGCTTTGAAGACGGAAAGGCTTTTTTTGCCGCGTTGGAGCAAAAGTTGCCCCGTTTGGTTATTTTGGATATTATGCTGCCGGGTGAGGATGGCCTTTCCTTGTTGAAAACAATCCGCTCCACCGTTCGCACGCGCTCCCTTCCCGTAATGATGGTGACGGCGAAGGATACCGAACTGGATATGGTGCGCAGCTTGGATTCCGGGGCGGACGATTACATCGCTAAACCGTTTGGAATTATGGAGCTTCTTTCCCGAGTGAAGGCGCTGCTGCGCCGGACGGAAAAAGAGACGGGATCGGAACTTTCCTTTCGGGAAATCTCCTTAAACGACGATACCCACACAGTGACTGTAGATGGAACGAATTGTATATTAACCTACAAAGAATATGCTCTGTTAAAGTACCTGATGGAAAATCCCGGTATGGTGTTGTCTCGGGACCGCATTATGGATCGAGTTTGGGAGACCGATTTTGAGGGGGAAAGCCGGACGGTGGATATGCATATCAAAACCCTCCGAAAGAAATTGGGAGACGCGGGAAAATACATCCAAACCGTCCGCAACGTAGGGTATAAGATCGGGGAATGAGATGAAACAAAAAATTAAGCGAAGACTTTTGGCTATAGGGTGGGTTTCCGCCGGGCTGACAGCTATTTTGACGGTTTTGGTTTTTTATTCCGCCTTTGAAAAACAGGTCCGGGCGGATCTTCGCCGGGATACGGCGTTGATCTGCGCCCTTTATGAGGAGACAGGAGAGGCGGCGTTTTCCGAAGCGGTAAAGGAAAATTTCCGCGTGACTTTGATTTCGTCTGACGGTACCGTTTTGTTTGAGAGCGATTTGGACGCGGGAGAGATGGAAAACCACCTTTCCCGGCCGGAGATTCGTGAAGCGCTTGCTAACGGAGAAGGGGAGGATAACCGGATTTCGGAAAGCATTTCCGTTTCTACGTATTATTGTGCCAGACGGCTTGGGGACGGGAATGTCCTTCGATTAGCTTGTTCGGCCAAAACGGTTTTCGGGTTCTTTCTCGGGGCGATGATTCCGGTGGCGTTAATGGGGGTATTTGTGTTTTTGCTCGCGGCGCTGGTAGCGTCCATATTGACCCAGAAGCTGGTAGCGCCCATTGAGGCGTTAGCCAAAGACGGCAATGTCGGCGAGAAGAAGGCGCCTTATCCCGAATTGGTTCCCTTTGTGGAGGCGTTGCGATTTCAACAGGAGGAGAAAGAGGAAAGCGCCCGAATTCGCCAGGAATTTACCGCTAATGTGACCCACGAGCTGAAAACGCCTCTGACTTCGATTTCCGGGTATGCGGAAATGATTGAAAACGGCATGGCGGAGGGAGAAACCGGGAGAACCTTCGCCGGCAAGATTCGGAAAGAAACCCGGCGTTTGCTAACGCTGATTGGCGATATTATTCAGCTTTCGGAGCTGGATTCGGGGACGTCAAAAGGGACGTTTGTCTCCGTTTCGCTGCTGGAAACCGCCCGCGCTGTTGTGGAGCGATTGACCTTTTTCGCAGATCAAAAGGAGGTTTCCCTTTCCGCTTCCGGAGAGGAAGGCGTAATTCTCGGCGATCGGGAGATGATCTCGGAATTGATCGCCAATTTGGTAGACAACGGGATTCGGTACAATCGTCCGGGAGGACGCGTTGACGTAAATGTCCTTTCAAAAAACGAGAAAGTAGTTTTGAAGGTATCCGATACCGGAATCGGTATTCCGAAAGCCCATTTTGACCGGATTTTCGAGCGGTTTTACCGGGTGGATAAAAGTCGAAGCAAAGAAAGCGGAGGTACCGGATTGGGGTTGGCCATCGTAAAACATATCGCTCTCAGCCACAACGGCGAGATTTCTTTGGAGAGCGAGGAAGGAAAAGGGACGACCATTACCATTTCTTTCCCCGCCTACTCTCGGTAAGGGAAAAAGGAAAAAACCTATGCGAAATTTACAATACATAGTGCCTGTGGAGGCCAATGGATGGAAGTTAGAGTCTTTTCTCCGAAAACAGGGGTATTCGAGACGGTTAATCATCGCATTAAAACGGGGAAATCTCGAGGTGAATGGCGCTCATCGGCGGATGGTGGATCCGGTATTTGCCGGAGACGAGATCCGAGTGCGGTTGGGGACGGAGGATCATTCCAAGATTGTGCCCAATGCCGCGTTGGCGGTTTTTGTGGTACAAGAGGGCGAGGATTGGGTGGTATATAATAAACCGGCGGGAATGGCGGTGCACCCGTCCTTTCTTTACCATGACAATACGTTGGCGAACGCCTTCGCGGCCCAATATCCGGAAATTACTTTTCGTCCGTTGAACCGAATTGATCGGGATACTACCGGGCTTTGCTTAGTGGCAAAAAACGTGTTGGCGGTTGGACTTTTGAAACAAACGGTAGGAAAACGGTATTACGCGGTCGTGGAAGGCGTTTTGCCTAAAGACGAGGGGACCATCGACGCGCCGATTGTGCGGGTGCCCGGCTCGATCATCAGCCGGAGCGTCGGAGAAAACGGACAGCGGGCGGTGACTCATTATCGGGTGTTGCGGCGGCTTTCTCGGCATACATTGGTAGAGGTCTCTTTGGAGACAGGACGAACCCACCAGATTCGTGTCCATTTTTCCCACATGGGATTTCCCCTCGCGGGAGACGCCCTTTACGGCGGACACACCGATTTGATTTCCCGTCAGGCGCTCCATTGCGGACTCCTTTGGTTTGACGACCCGCAAACAGGAGAAACCGTCCGGCTGAAGTGCGATTTTCCCGAAGATATGGAAAATTTGCTCAAATAGAAAAGATAGGTCGCCTTTTTTCGAAAGAAAGGAAAAAACGGGGAAAATATCTCGCCCTCTTTGTTGAAAAGAGGGTCTTTTTGTGCTATACTAACTAAGTTATAATGGTGTTTTAGCGCCGATTATAGAAAGAGAAGGGGTATGATAGCTATGGCAAAACAGAGAATCGCTTTAATCTTCGGCGGAGAAGAAAATCACGAGCGGTCCTGCGCCGCAGCAAGGGAAGTAATTTCCTTTTTGCCTTCCGAATTTTATGAGGTAGTTTTGATCGGCGTGACGAAAAAAGGGAAACCGTTGTTTTACCCCGGCGATCCGGCGGAAGTGAAAGAGGATGTGTGGGAACGGCATCCCGACTGCTGCGCTTGCGTTTTTAGCGCCGACAATACCAAGCGGGGGATCTATAAGCTCCTTCCCGATGGCACCGCGTCTTTTTTGTCCATTGATTGCGCCATCCCGGTGCTGTATACCAAAAACGGAACCGAAGGGGTTCTCCAGGGCCTTTTGGATGCGGGGCGGATCCCTTATACGGGAAGTAACCTTTCGGCGGTCAACCGTTCCTCCGACCGCTTTATTTTGAAATCCATTTTGACGGCTTCCGGGCTTTCGGTATCGGATGCGGCAGTCTTTTCTCGGTGCGACCGGTCCAAGGTCAAAGAGATGGTCCGGGAGATCGAAGAGCGGTTTTCCTATCCCCTCCAGGTTTCTCCCGCTCGTCCCCGCAGAATGGAAGGGTTATTATTTGTTCAAAACGGAGAAGAATTGGAGAATGCTCTTAAAAAAGCGTTCGTTTATGATAGCCGGGTAATGGTGGAACCTCTTCAGGGCGGGGTGATCGTTCGCTGCGCTGTATTAGGCGGCGAGAAGGCGGAAGCTTCCCCTCTCGCGTTGCTAAACGAGGACCATACCATTTCTTTAAACGCCCTGCCCTGTAGTCAGGAGGACGCTTACCGCGCCAGAGAGATCGCGCTCAACGCGTTTTCCTTACTGGATTGCCGGGGGGCGGCGTTGGTGACGTTATTATTGATGGCAAACGGGGAAATTGTCATCAAAGAGATTGAGCCTTGCCCCGATTTTATGGCGGGAAGCGATGTATATACCCTTTGGGAGTCGGTAGGAATTACGGGAGAGGATATCTTTGACCGCATGATCGCCTTGGCGATGGAGCGGGCGGAAATGCAAGACTGATTGTCAAAGAATACAGAAAGGAATCTTATGAATCAGAACGTTTCGATCCGGATCAAAGGAATTTATGATACCGGCGAAGATAAAAGTGAAGTGGAGCTGTTTACCGGCGGCCGGATGTGCAAAAAAGGCGGAAAAATTTTTATCACCTACGAGGAAAGCGAAACCACCGGCTTTGACGGCTGCACGACCATTTTAAAAATCGACGAGGGGTGTGTGACCATGACCCGAAAAGGGGAAAGCACCGCTCATTTGGTGTTGCAGCAGGGAATTCGCAATATCGGACGGTACCGCTTTTTCGGAAATATGATGGATATTGGGGTGTTTACCGACGATTTGTCATCCGAATTTAACGAGGATGGCGGAACCCTTCATCTCCGGTATACGCTGGATATGAATACCTCTCTTCTCAGTGAAAACGAGCTGTTTTTGGATGTAAAACCTATAGGCGGAAAAGGAAAGGATGAATGGCATGCGTAATCCGGTGGCGGAAGGAAAAAGGGAATGTGAAAAGCTGCTTTGTGCGGCGGTGCAGCGTTGTATGGACGAAGGACTTTTGGAAAAAGGGGAGATTCCCTCTTTTACCGTGGAGATCCCGGCGGACAGCGCCCATGGAGACTTCGCATCCAATATCGCCATGGTGTCGGCGCGTACCTTTAAAAAGGCGCCCAAGGTGATTGCTCAACAAATTGTATCTAAATTAGAGCTCGCGGGCACCGATTTTTCCTCGGTAGAGGTGGCGGGTCCCGGATTTATCAACTTTACTTTGGGCTCACGCTGGTTTTCCGATGTATTGGATACCGTAAAAACTGAAGGCGAAAATTACGGCAAAACCGCCTATGGCGAGGGCAAGCGGATCTTGGTGGAATTTGTTTCCGCCAACCCCACCGGACCGATGCACATCGGCAACGCCAGAGGGGGCGCCATTGGCGATACGCTGGCGTCGGTGCTGGAATGGAGCGGGCACTATGTAGAGCGGGAGTTTTACATCAACGACGCGGGAAACCAGATCAACAAGTTTGCCGTTTCTTTGGACGCCCGGTACCGCCAGCTTTACGACGATACGGTAGAGATGCCCGAGGACGCTTACCTCGGCGCGGATATTATAGAGCACGCCAAAAATTTTGCCGCCCTCTACGGGGACAGCTTTTTAACGAAACCGGAGGAAGAACGGAAAAACGCGCTGGTGGAATTTGCCCTGCCCAAAAATATCCAGGGATTGAAAGACGACCTTTTGCGGTATCGGATCTCTTACGATAACTGGTTTAAAGAGTCCTCCCTTCATGAGAGCGGAGAGGCGAGAAAGATGGTAGACCTTTTGACCGAAAAGGGGTACACCTATGAGAGTGAAGGCGCGGTTTGGTTTAAAGCCACCGAATTCGGTGCGGACAAGGACTTTGTGCTGGTGCGCTCCAACGGATTCTTGACCTATGTGGTGCCGGATATCGCTTACCATTACAACAAGCTGGTGACCAGGGGCTTCGATAAGGCCATCGACGTGTTAGGCGCCGACCACCATGGCTATGTGCCCAGGTTGAAGGCGGCTTTGCAGGCGCTTGGGATCGATCCCGACCGGTTGGATGTGGTGCTGATGCAGATGGTGCGCTTAGTTAGAAACGGCGAGACGGTGAAATTATCCAAACGGTCCGGAAAGGCGATCACCCTGGTGACCCTTTTGGACGAAGTTCCCATCGACGCCGCCCGGTTTTACTTTAACTTACGGGAAGCCAATTCCCAGTTTGACTTCGACTTGGATCTCGCGGTGGAACAGTCCAGCCAAAACCCGGTGTACTATGTGCAGTACGCCCACGCCCGGATTTGTTCTTTGTTCTCCCGTATCCGGGAGGAAGGGGTCGTTTATAAGGGCGAAGGCAACGCCGCGCGTCTCACCGCGCCGGAAGAGTTGGCGCTGATTCGCCATCTGGCTCGGTTCCCCCAGGAGATTGTGGACGCCGCCAACCATTACGATCCGGCGCGGATGACGAGATACGCTACCGAGCTTGCGACGTTGTTCCATAAATTCTACAACGCTTGTAAGGTTATGATCCCTTCGGATGAGGAACTGACTGGGGCAAGATTATATCTTTGCGACAGCGTCAGAAGGGTATTGGAAAACGTGCTGGCGCTATTAAAGATCGACGCCCCGGAGAAGATGTAAAGGAGAAGGACATGAAATTAGGTATCGTAATTTGCGTTCTGAATTTCAAAAATCTCTAATTCTCTATAAAACCTCGCAAAGCCGCATGGCTACTGGGTTTTTGCTAATCTGATAAGTATAAACCACCATATTGCCCCATATAGCTCCATGCGA
>CALXGT010000053.1 GCA_944387915.1 uncultured Clostridia bacterium | reverse complement strand
TGAATCGTTTCACCGGTTTCGTTTTGCAGGGCGCGAATCAACCGCTCATTGTCCGGTAAAGTATCGTCCAAAGAGGGCGGAGAAAGGGTAATGGGATAAAGGGAAAAACCGTTTTCAAAAGGAATTCCCGCTTCAGATAGATTTTTCGTCACTTCATTAAAGATGGAAATTTCTTTTTCCGAACTCAAATCCGCCGCTTTCATCCCTAATTTGAAAGCGGAAGCAGTTCCGGGAACCCAGACGGTAATATCGGAGCTAACCTTACATTGACAGGCCAATCGCCAACCCATGCTTTCTTCCTCTTCGGAAAGATGATGGCTTTTTTGATAGATGACGTCCCCTTCTAAGATACGGACGCGGCATTTTCCGCATGCACCGTTTCCCGAGCAGGGAGCATCGATTTCCACCATCGCTTTGCGCGCGGCGGAAAGAAGATTTTGCCCCGGGGCAGCGAAGGTTTTGACGGTATCTCCGTTTTCCAGCCGGAATGTAATTTCAAACATAGTATACGTTCCCTTTTCCTATTTTTTATTTTCAGGAGGAAAAGGGGGAAGGCTCCCCCTTTTCCGTAATTGGTTGTTAGATTTCCAAGTAGGAGTCTGCGTACAGGCAGTTGTCTTTAATGATATCACAAGACTTGATGGTTTCCATCAACCGCTTATCGCAGGGATTGACAATGGCGGAGTTAAGTCCGTTGGCCATCGCCATGGCGACCATCGCCGCGTCCATAATGGGACGGATGTCTTTGGGCATGCCGTTGGAAATGTTCGAGAGACCGCCGGTGGTGTTCAGACCCATTTCGGTGAACATATGGATCGCTTCCAGGCAGTCTTTTTGCTTATCCTGCATGCCTTTGATGACCAAGAACAGGGGATCGAACCACAAATCGGAAGGATCCATACCAAGGCCCATGCCCCGTTCCAGCAATTCCTGGCAATAGACCATGCGCTCGTCGTTGTCGGCGGGAACGCCCGATTTAGAGCAAAGGGCAATACAAATCGCGTCGTTGGCGGCAGCCAAGTCGATGTTTTCGATCCGGTCTCCGGCATCGGCGGAATTGATGATGGGTTTGCCTTTCTGGCGGTTGTAAACCGAGATACCCGCTTCAATCGCTTTTTTGTTGGCGGTATCCAGGCACAGAGGAACGTTGTCGAAGTTTTCCTGAAGCAGGGTAACGACCCATTTCATCAGTTCTTCGCCGCCTTTTTCGGCAGGTCCGATGTTGACGTCAAGATAGTCGGCGCCAGCGTCCAGCTGTTCTTTGGCGCGCTTTAAAATGGGGGCGGGGTCTTTTTGGTCCATCGCCTTGCGAATGGCGGGGGAGATGCAGTGGATACGTTCACCGATAACAATAAATTTTCCCATTGTTTTACTCCTTTACTGATGATTAACCTTTAAATTCCTTAAGAAATTTAACCAGTTCAACCGCTTCGTTGGTACCGACAACTACGTTCCAGTTGGGCAAACGCTCTTCGACTTCGCCTTTCAATACGGCGACCTTTCCGGGAAGAACCAGGGTACGGTTCTTGATCTTCTTTTCAATTTCAAACTCGTCAAAGAATTTTCCGATGGAGGAAGCGCTCAATTTTCCGGCTGCCCAGGCGGTCAATACCGAGTAACCGCCGGCGTCACTGATGAGGAGGTTAACCGGCACGCCGCTTCTCTCGATCTCTCCGGATACGACGAAATAGGTCAAAGCAAAGTCGACAGTGGTCATGCAGATGGAGTTTTCGTCCGCGCCGTTTAACGGGTAGATGCCCGGCTCTACCTTCATAGGTTTCTGAGGGTCGGTAAAGATGTTCTGCCGCAGGCCATACAGCGGAAGCGCCTGAGAATAGGTCATCTCTTCCATAACAATGATGGAACCGTATTTAGCGGTAAAGAGGGAAGCCAAAGCGGTCTGCATATTGTGGTTACCCGCCGCCAGACGGTTAACATGCACGAGAGAAGGATAACCGAAGGTACGGTCGTTGTTTTTGAGCGCCGCTCTGCGGATCTGTACCGCGAAAGCAAAGGCGTCCTTCATCGATTTGTCGCTGACCGTTAAGATTAAGTTTTTATTGCCCAATCCTTCCAAAGCGGCAACGGTATCGTAAAGAGCATCCAGCGTATCGGCACAAACGCCCAAGACAACGCCCGCTTCGGTAGCAACCGCGTTCATTTCCTTATAGTTATCGGGGGTCGCGCCGTTCAATACCGGCTTTTCGTCCTTGCAAAGAGCCAAAGCTTCTTTGGCGGTTTCCACATTGGTGGTGGAGAGGACCAACGTCCGGTTGTATGTAAGAGCCTTCTTGGTCAGCTCTATAAACTGATCCTTATCGCCGGTGCCGTCGTTCACTTCGATGAGTTCCACATACATCCGCTCGCCGATACGTTCGTAGTCGATGGCGGTAAGGCAGCTGAGAGCTTTTTCCTTCTGCTCTTCGGATTGGCCGGTGCAGACGGAAACCGCATACAGGGGTTTGGAGACAAAGGTCTTTTCGTGACGCGCCAAAACCGTCTCGCCGCCCAGCGTAAATTCTTTGTCGCCGGCGCCGATTTTGATGGTCTTCATGGGGGGCGCAGTCGCCTCAGACAGCTCTGCCATCACTTCGGCGGAAATGTGGGGGCATTTTTCCAGGGGAATCGCACCCTGGGCCACCTTCATCGCAAAGGCCATACAGGTGGGATTGCCGCATTCTTTACAGTTGGTTTTCGGGGTAATTTTAAAAATATCGAGACCTTTTAAAGCCATTTTCTTTTTCCTCCTTCATTCCTATTCAGTCATGGCTTTAACGAAGCTGCTGACTGTTTTCACCGATTCCGGATGCCGTAAAATCACGGCGTTGGAGCCGTAAGTAATCGCGGAAACGGCGGTAGAAATTTCCATATCGATTCCTCTTTGCTCCGCGGGGCCCCATTCCGGCATATCCTCTTCGGAAACGACGGCTTCTTTTACATTAAAGGCTTCGGAAGCGACCGGGGTGACGATGGGCATTTGCAGAGAGGTATCGTTTTGGGACAAGGCGGCCGCCTTGATCCGCTCCATGGTGGAGGCAACATACTCAAACCCGTAGCCAACGGCGGCAGAACCGGGATTGATGGCGATGTTTTCATTTTTAACGCCCAGTTGAGACAGCAAAACGTTGAGCTGTTTGGCCAGGTTAATATCTACAGAAGATTCCGCACCAACCTTCTGGCCGTAAGCCAGACCGACCGCGGCGCCTACCGCCTTGTAATTTTCCTCTTTTGCCGACATAAACAGCACGTTTCTATCAGCAAGGGCGTCGGCTACTTTCTCAAAAAGGGCGGCGTCTTTTTCCGCGTTACCGCAGCCTTCCACTACGATAGGCAAGCTCGTAGCGGAAGCGACCTCTTTGGCGACGGCGGCGCAATCTTCCGCCGATTTGTTCTCGCCGTTCGGGTCAGCGCCGGCAAATTTTAAAGAGATAAAGTCAACCCCTTCCAGCGTTTCCGCTTTTTTTGCCCGCTCGCCGATGGTAGAAGTACCTTCGTAGAGGGCGGCAATGCCGGGAATCGCGAGTTCAAGGCCGGTGTCGGTAATTTCGAAGCCTACCTTGGGAGGATTGGCGATGGGGGCGTCAAAGGTGTAGAGGGGGAGAACGTTTTCTCCGCCTATCGTCATCGCTTTGTCGCCTACGCCGATGGTAACGGCGTTGATCGCGGCTTTAAAGGGTTGGGGTGTAGATTTGAATGGCATTTTGGTAATCTCCCTTCTTATATATCTGTCTGTTACATCAA
Source organism: uncultured Clostridia bacterium (assembly GCA_944387915.1). Classification (GTDB taxonomy): domain Bacteria; phylum Bacillota; class Clostridia; order Oscillospirales; family Ruminococcaceae; genus CALXGT01. The sequence continues at coordinate 36,643 of CALXGT010000053.1, read as the reverse complement.
AGGCGCAAGATTGAGTACCGGGTGACCTTTTTCCGTGAGGAAGTTTAAGAGCGCCTCCGGATCCTCGGTAATCGTTTCGTCGCCGATCATGTCAATAAAGTTGTCGATGCCGTAAAGCTCTTTGGCAGTGGCGTTCAGTTTATCGCCCACGGCGTCTTTCAGCTCTTTGGGCATCCAAACAATCCGTTCTACGCCGCCTTCGGCGCTGATGAACTTCTTGCTGGAGATGAAGTGGCGTCCATGTCCCATAAAGCCGGGAGTCTGTACGCCGCCGCCGGTCATAGAAGCCAATTCGCCGAAGCTCATGCCCAGGGGCGTCATGCCTTTATATTCCCGGTTGACGATAATAACGCCGTTAGAAAACGGCTCGATGCCGCAGATACACTCAAAGCATCCGCAGGATGTCATGGGATCCTGCATTAAAGAGTAGAGGGTAACGTTATGAACCATACCCTGGGACGCAGTTTCCACCGCCTTGTTGACCTCGGTGTAGATACCCTTGGTTTCGTCCAAGCATCCTTCCTTGGGGACAGGCTGACAGGGGCCCAGAGGGGTTAACTCTTTGGTAGCTTTGGCGTCCAGCCAGCTTACCGCGCCGCACAGTCCAAGCCGTTCCGGCGTGATGATGCAGACGTGGCTCGGAGCGAAGGACTGGCACAAAATACAGCTATAGAAAGTGTCGCAGCTTTCGTCGTTCATAGAATTCAGCCGCTCATCTCTCGCGTCATAACGGGGTACAGCAACCGTGTCCAAGAGCTGTTGAACCGTGTCTTTTTCGGTGTAAAGGGTAACTTGGCACTTATCCACGACCGAATCAAACTCGTCCATAACCATACAGTAGAGCGCTTCCGCAAGGTCCTTTAAGCGAAGTCCTTTTTCGTAAGCTTCTTTATTGATCCGGATATGAATGAGATTTCTCTGTCCGGTGTGCATAACTCCTTCGATATAGTTGAGCCAGTGATGGAGCTTCCGTTCAATAACCGGTTCGAAATCCGGCTGCATCTTCGCACCGTAAATTTCTACTACGATGCCGAGGGGAAGGCCTACCGGCGCTTCGCCGTCGATGTCGGGGCCCACCAGAGTAAGCTTATGATCCTCGATCTCGTTTTCGTCGCGCATGGCCACCAGCTCGAAAGCGGGATTCTTCTGGGAGCTGAACTCGGCATGCATATCGTTTTTCCGGATGATCTCTCCTTCAAACGCGGCGGCAAACGCAACAGGAATGGGGATCTCTTTGAGTTTGATCTTAATGCCCCGGAGATTTAAGGAGTGTTTGACCGTTTCCTTGTGATCCAGCACCGATTCCAACGCGCCGGGGACCTGGTTCTCCGCCAAATCAATATCCACAATGACCGGGAAGCCCAAGGCGATAGCGCCGGCTCCGGCGGAAACGACAATTTCGCTCAAAGCGCCGAAGGTGTTGACGAAAGCGAGAACTCTCTCTTTGGTATAAGCCAAAAGGCCGGGAAGATCGCCGGGGGTAATGTTTCCGAAGATCAGCGCCGCGCGAATGGCAACGGTGACCGCATGGGTGACTGCCGTCACGTCATGTCCCAAAGGAACCACGCGGAACTCTAATCCCATTTTTACGCCGGCGTCGGCAATTTGGTCGATGATGTCGCCGACTAAGAAAGTCAAGATACCTTTGCTCTGGTAATCCTTTACGATATCCGCGGCAGCCGAAGCATCCTCAGATTTTCCCAAGACCACAGCCACGCCGGGGATATCGCCGGTGACCAGGGGCACGCCCAGAGAACGGATTACAGGGTCGGGGACAAAGCCGATTCCTGTTTCCTCCGCGTAGGGATCTTCTTTCCCGACATACTTTAACGCTTCGATGATTTCCGCGCCCACAGCGGTAGCAAGACCGGCGTTGAGAGCTTCGCCCAGGTCCTCTTTTTTGCTGATTAAGCTTTTGAGGACGTCGACGCAGGCAGGCAGATCACCTAACGTTTTGACTTTTACGCCGGTAGCGGCGTAAATGGTGGGGAGAAAATACGCGGTGTCAGGAAAGGCAATCGTCTTTTCCGCGCCGTATTGTTTGATGGCGTCGTTGACCAATCCTTCGGTTAATCCGGCGACGGCGTCGGAGCCTGCATAGATTAAATCGGTTAACACACTCATGGTAATTACTCCTTTCGTATTTTCCTATTTTTAACCGGTTTCGGTTAAAGTTTACATCATAGGATCCAGTCCCAAAGCGGGATGTCCTACCTCGCCTAAGAAATTGAGGAGGGTCTCGGGATCCTCGGCGATGGTTTCGTCGCCGATCATATCGACAAAGTTATCGATGCCGTAAAGCTCTTTCGCGGTGGCGTTGAGTTTGTCGGCTACGGTATCCTTCAAAGCTTTAGGCATCCAGACAATCCGCTGTACGCCGCCTTCCGCCTTCATAAACTTCTTACTGGAGATGAAGTGCTTACCGTGGCCCATAAAGCCGGGAGTCTGCACACCGCCGCCGGTCATAGAAGCCATTTCCGAGAAGGTCATACCCAAGGGAGTCATACCGGTATGTTCCCGGTTGACGATAATAACGCCGTTGGAGAACGGCTCGATACCACAGATACACTCAAAGCATCCGCAGGAGGTCATGGGATCCTGCATAATGGAGTAGAGGGTAACCCGCTCCAAAGCGCCCTGGGAGTATTTCATGACCGCTTCGTTGACGTCGGCGTAAGCGCCTAAGTTCTCGTCGATAACCTGTTTTTTGGTGACAACCTGGCAAGGACCGTTGGGATCCAGCTCGTTGGTCGCCTTGGCGTCCAGCCAGCTCACCGCGCCGCACAGACCCAGACGCTCGGGAGTAACGATGCAAACATGGCTGGGGGAGAAGGACTGGCACAAAATGCAGGTATAGAACACGTCTACCGACTCGTCGGTAAGGCTTAAAAGCCGGTCGTCACGGTAATCGTAGACCTTGTTGGCCTCGGCGCGAAGTTCCTTGACTTCGTCGGGGTCGGTGTAGATCTTGACCTGGCACTTGTCGACAATGTTGGCGTACTCGTTTTTGACCTTGGCGTAAAGGATCTCACCAAGGTGTCTCGCCCTAAAACCGGCGTCAAAGGCGTCGTTGCTTACCCGGATACGGATCAGATCTCTCTGTCCGGTGTGCATAATACCTTCCGCACAGTTGAGGTAGTTATGGAATTTACGCTCCAAAACCGGCTCAAAGTCGGTTTGCATATTTTTACCGGCGACTTCCACAATGATACCGCAGCAGATCTTGCTGCCCGGCTCAAATTCGTCGAAGTCCTTGCCAATGAGTTCAATCTTATGATCCTCGACGTCGGCGGCATCCCGCATTCTCGAAAGCTCGAAGCAGTCTTTTCTCGAGCCGTCGATCTCAAGACGCATATTGCCCCGGCGGATGATCTCGCCCTCGAAGGCGGTAGAAAAGGAAACCGGGATGTCGATATCGGTGACTTTGATCTTGATGTCTCTGGCTTCCAGAGAGGTCTCGATGAAGTCCTCGGTGTTTTCCTGAATGAGCAGGCTCTTAGGCACTCTCCACATGTCTTCGGTATCGTTGGTGATAACCGGAAAGCCCATAGCGATCGCGCCGGCGCCGCAGGCGACGGTCATATCGTCTACGGGAGCGTAGGCGTTGACAAACGCGAAGATGCGCTTAAAGGTGTACTCGTTCATCTCCTTGTAGCAGTTGGGCTGGATGTTGCCGAAGATCATGGCTGCCCGGACTACCAGAGAGATGACGTGGCCTACCGACCACAGGTCGGGACCTACCGGAACCACACGAACGGGGAAGCCCAGGTTTAAGCCCATCCGGACCGCCTGGTCGATGATTCCGCCGATCAGGAAGACAAAGATACCTTTGGATTGGTAGGATTTAATGGTTTTTGCCGCCTCTTCATCGCTGGGAGCGGGGCCGATCATAACGACGAAGCCGGGGATATCCTGGGTGACCAGGGGAACGCCCAGTTCCCGCACTTCGGCGTCGGACATATGGCCATGGTAGGGCTCCTCGTAGGGGGTAGGACTTACGGCGTACTTACAAGCTTCAATAGCTTCCGCCGCCATAGCGGTGGCAATACCGGAAGTAAAAATATCCTGCGTACGTTTTTCTTTGGTCATCATTTCCCGAATGGGAGTAAGCGCGGCTTTCAGTTCGCCTAAGTTGGTGACCTTCAAGCCGGTGTAAGCATAGATGCACGCCAGAAAATACGCGGTGTTGGGGAAGGCGACGGGCGCGTCGCTTCCAAGCTGCTTTATGGTTTCGTCGACGGATTTTTCCGCCAACGCGTACATTTCGTCTGAGCCGCGAAAGACTCTGTCAAATAATCCCAATTTATTCACCTCATATTGTTGATGATTCGCCGTCTAAGCGGTTTTTAATTTGTTTGACTTCCTCGACGAACCGGGGGCTGCAGTCAAAGGGGGAGACGCCTCTCCGGTCGGCTTCAATCGTTTCGTCGCTGTAATGGAGGATTCCCAAGAGATCCTCCGCCGGAATTTTGGAACGGACATACGCTTCGTCTTCGGCGCTTTTGACCTTGTTCGCGACGACGCTGACCTGTTCAATGCCGAGATCCTTCGCCAGCTCCTTCACCCGTTCATAGGTTTGGATACTTCGGCTTCCCGGTTCTACCACAACGATAAAACGGTCCATACATCCGGCGGTTCCCCGTCCTAAATGTTCCAGTCCCGCCTCCATATCCATGATGACTACGTCGTCTTCCCGGATAATGAGATGGGAAATCACCCGTTTGAGCATGACATGCTCGGGGCAGACGCAACCGCTTCCACCGGTTTCCACCGTTCCCATAATCAAAAGCTTCACGCCCGCATGGGTTTTGGCAAATCGGTCGGGGATATCATCTACCCGAGGGTTGATCTTAAAAAATTTCCCGTAAGTTTCGTCGGAAGATCCCGTGCGCTCGGCAATCAGATCCCGCATTTTGGAAATGGGCGTAATGGAAGCGATCTCTTCCTCCGAAAACCCCAAAGCGAGACCCAGATTGGCGTCGGGGTCGACGTCGGCGGCCAGTACATTGGCCCCCTCCGAAGCATACAGTCTTGCCAGTGTGGCGGCAAAAGACGTTTTTCCTACGCCGCCTTTTCCTGTTACAGCAATTTTCATACGATTCTCCGTTAGTGCAAAGTTAGATTCCCAAAGCGTCCCGCTTGGCTTCGATGCCGGCGATCATAGCGTTGACCAGATCCTCGGGATCCTTGTTGATGATGTAGCCCGCGCCTACCATCTTTCTCGTACCTTCGGTAATGAGCTCCATCATCTGGGAAGAGCCCTTGACCTGCGGTTCGATACCAAGGTAGGTGTCGATACCGGTGGCGACGACATAGTTGGCGATGGAGACCGCTTTTTCACTCATCCATTCGGGAGCGCAGCCGACAACCGGAACCTGGGGAATATCAATGCCCCAGTCTTTGGCGATGCCGGTAGCTAAGAGCATCATACGGCTGATGTCAACGCAAGAGCCCATATGTAAGATGGGAGGAATATCCGCCAACTCGCAGACACGCTTCAATCCCGCGCCGCAGATCTCTTTGGCTTCCTTGCTTAAAAGTCCCGCTTTGGCAGCCGCCTGGGCGGAGCAGCCCGACGCAACGATCACGATGTCATTGGCGATGAGCTTTTTCATAATCTCGATGTGGGAGTAGTCGGGACGAACTTTGGGGTTGTTGCAGCCTACAATGGCGACGGCGCCCCGGATAACACCGGACTTGATGCAGTCGATCAAAGGTTTGTAGGTGTCCAATTCGTCCAAATGGCTGTTGGTAACGGTATCCAGCTGCTTTTTAATGGCTTCGCAGGAATAGCCCACCGTCGCCGTTTGTTTATTTTTGGGAATAAAGATCTTGTTGGGATCCCGGTTTTCGAAGTTGTCGATGGCCATTCTTACCAGCTCGCGGCCCTGTTCTCTCGCCTTTTTGGCTTCGAACTTTACATAGATACTGCCGGGGATCTGGGCAATGGCGGAGGTGGTAATAAATTTGGTGTGGAAGCATTCGCTCAGCGGCCCCAAAGCGGGGAAGATGCACTGGACGTCTACGGCGATCATCTCTACAACGCCGGTGAGCAGCGCGTTTTCCTGCTGGAGGAAGTTACCCGCCATTCTGACGCCGTGGCGCATTGCCATTTCGTTTGCGGTACAGCAAAGTCCGGCGATATTGATGCCTTTGGCGCCTTTGGTTCTGGCATATTCGAGAAGGTCCTTATCCTCGGAAGCCAAAACGATCATTTCGCTCATAGCCGGGTCGTGGCCATGGATGACGATATTGACCATATCCTTTTCCAAAACGCCAAGGTTTGCTTCGGTGTCTTTGGGCATAGGGGTTCCGAAGAGAATATCGGAAAATTCGGTACCGATCATAGAGCCGCCCCAGCCGTCGGCCAATCCGGTGCGCAGACCCTGGGTGACCAGCGCTTTGGCTTCGGCAGAGTTGCCCATATGGGTCATATGCATCGCTGTGGCGATTTCCCGGTCAACGGCGCGGGGAGCGATTCCCAGATCGTCCCACAGTTTTTGCCGCTCTTCGGGAGCGCGCTTTAAGAAGTTTAAGGTTCCGAAGGGCTTACCATATTCCATTAAACCGACATGGGCGGTCTCATGGGCGATATCGTAAATATCCTTGCCCTCGGTTTCCACACCCCATTCCTTAGCGAGCTTCAAAAGTTTCTGCTCATCATGGATCTGGTAGTGACCGTCCCGTTCGGTGGCGTTCATAGTATGACAGATTTCCCGTCCGTGGTCAGAATGGGCGGCAGTACCTCCGGCGATAAAGCGGAGATAGTTTCGTCCGGCGATGGCGTGAGCGTCGGCGCCGCAGATTCCTCTGGGCGCTTTGGGAGTAATGCGGCAGGGACCCATTGAGCAGATCCGGCAGCAGATTCCCTCTTCGCCGAATTTACATTGGGGGGTCTGGTTTTGTTTCCGATCTTCCCAAGTTTCGGCGCCGGAAAGAAGGCCCATTTCCCGCAGCTTTTTGGCGTCGGCCTCCATTTCCTCTACGGTGGTTAAATAGTTCCATTCCATAGCGTGTGTTTGATCCTTTCTGTCGTTTCTTCCTATTTGAATTTGTTTATATTACAGCCGAAGCTGCAACAGCTAAAGGGGAAGTTCCTGTATCATTTCCAGGAACGCTTTGTGAGCGGGAGTGTCCTCCGGCAAGGTGACGGTGGGCTTTCCGGCGCAGTCGTAGTCGTAAATGAGGTCGTCTTGAGGGACTACGCCCAAAAGATCCAGTTTTTGGTTTTGGATCTCCTCTATAATGCCCGGGTTCAATTCTCCATCCGGTGCCCGATTTACAATGAGCTTTAAAACGGAGGGGTTGAGTTTTAAATCCTCCGCCAATCTGGCGATACGTCCTACCGCTTGGATCCCTCTGCGGGAACAGTCGCTCACCAGCAAGAGAATATCTACCTTGGGAAGAATTCCGCGGCTGATATGCTCCATGCCGGCCTCGTTATCTACGACGATATAATGATATTGGTCGGAAATCTTCGCGACTTCAGCCTGAAGCAGGCCGTTGACAAAACAGTAGCATCCTTTACCTTGGGTCCGGCCCATAACCAGCATATCGTAGTCCGCTTCTTCGATCAAAGCGTTTTGGAATTGAAAGTCCATGTAGTCTTTTTTACTCATGCTGGCGGGGATAGGGCTTTTGGCCACTAAGTCGGCGGTAGCGATTTCCTCGCGGATGTCTCCCAGTGTGGTTTCCACCTCAACGCCCAACACTTCGTTTAAGTTGGAGTTGGCGTCGGCGTCCACCGCCAGAACGGGCCCTTTTTTCTTTTTGCAAAGCGCATCGATCAAAAAGCCGCACAGAGTAGTTTTCCCTGTTCCGCCTTTACCGGCTACGGCTATGGTTAAAGACATATAAATTCTCCTTTCAACAGAACAGGGCCGGAGCAGAACAAAATTCGCCCTGCCCCGGTCCGGTTTACTCAATTTCGGTGAACGATACCTTCTGATGGAAATTTGCGGTATTAATGTAGTAAAGCGTCGTGCCCGCTTCGGTCACGTGCATTTCCACATCCATATTCGCCATATTTTCCTTGCCGCCGCAAATTTTCTCTACAACCGCGTTCAAGTCGTCAGTTTCAATTTCCTCAAAAAAGACGTCCCGCATTTGGTTGTTTTGACATTGATTAAAAATTTCCCGCACCATTTCATATTTTTTCATGGCTATTCCTCCAGGGCAGTTGAAGAATCAAGGCAAATTCCGGCATCAAGCGGCGCCGATAATTACCGTGTTGTTAATCAAGTCGATCTTTTTTACGGTCCCTTCTACTTTCATCTCTTCTCCGGTCAGCGTAGTGAGTAAAACGACGCCGTCCTTTACCTCTACGTTAGAAACGTATTGGCAAAGAAGTTCCGTATCCGTTCCCGTTTCTTTATAAGCGTTTGACAAGCACATAACATGGCCTCCTTTATCGAAGCTTCTCCAAAACGGCGGCCAACTTTCGGTTTCCGGTTTCAAAATCGGCCACTCCTTCTAAAAGCAGCTTCGCCTCCTCCTCTTTTCCCAAATGGGAAAGAGCATGGGCAAAATCGGACAGCTCGTCAGCGTGGTGCCGGTTGTGGTCCAGCATATAGTTTAAAAGGGAAATAAGTTGTTCTTCGGACATAGATTCATGATGGTGTTCACCAGCGTGATCGTGTCCTTGGTGTAATCGAATCATCGGAAACCCCTCCATTCATTATATAGTTATGTAATCTTCTGATTAAACGGTATACCCATAATCATTCACTTTCAGTTTACCATATTGTCTAACGATTTTCAAACCATTTTCTGATGATAGTATCCCAAAAAAACCATAAGAAAACCGTACAAAATGACGAAAAGAAAGAAAGAGTTTGTAAAATCAGAGTTGGGGAACCGGTAAAAAATTTCCGTCATATGCTACATAGCAGTCATTGCATGATTCATAATGCGGAAAGAAGGGAATTGAATTGGAAAAGAAGCAATTGGATTGTCTGCCGTTGGCTATGGCTTATGTTCCCATCCAGCGTTTTGAAAAGTTATATTCTGACGAGAAAGCGTTGGAGCGGGGAACGCTGTTTTGTGAATTGGATCTTCCGTTTTTAGGCGATGAGGAGGAACGACATGAGAGAAAGTGAGCGAATTTACCGGATGTTAGGAGAGTTAGCGCCGGCAAAGGAAGAAGCGCCCAACGGAGGGTGCGGAGATACCGGAGAGGAAACGCTGGAAAAAGAATTGAAACAGCTGACCTTTGTTTTGATTGAACTGAAGCTGTTTTTAGACACCCATCCTTCGGATCAGGAGGCAATTGCCTGCTATCAGTCTCGAAAGGAAAAATACGATCAGTTAGTGAAGGTATGGGAAGCAAAACATGGGAAAATTTCCGGGGAAGAGATGAAGCGCTGGAGCTGGGTGGATCTTCCTTGGCCGTGGCAAAAGGAGGAATGAGGCATGTGGAATTACGATAAGCGTTTAATTTATCCCCTGCGAATTAAAAAGACGGATCCCGCCGCTGCAAAGGTCATTATTACGCAGCTTGGCGGACCGCATGGCGAGCTTGGCGCGGCGACCCGGTACCTTTCCCAGAGGTACAGTATGCCCTACGGCGAGGTAATCGGTATCCTTACCGATGTAGGGACGGAGGAACTGGCGCATGTGGAAATGATATCGGCGATTTTGTATCAGCTTACAAAAGGCCTTTCCATGGAAGAAATCAAAAAAGCCGGATTTGATACCTATTTTGTGGACCACACGACCGGCATTTACCCTCAGGCGGCTTCTGGTTATCCTTTCAGCACCTCCGAATTGGCTGTAACGGGAGATGTCTTTGCGGATCTGAACGAGGATTTGGCGGCGGAGCAAAAAGCGCGGCTCAGCTATGACAACATCTTGCGCCTGGTGGATAATCCCGACGTAAAGGATGCGATCCGATTTTTGCGTGAGCGGGAAATTGTCCATTATCAACGCTTCGGCGAAGCCCTTCGCATTGCCCAGGATAAGGTCAACTCCAAGAATTTTTACGCGTTCAATCCGGCGTTCGACCGGTAAACGGAAAAATTTCCCGGCAAGAATATGCTCTTGCCGGGAAACTCTTGCTTTACGGCAAAGGGGAGCGGTGGACAAGCATAGAAAAATCATATATACTGAATTTGTTAGGCAGTATCTTTGTCGGGGAGAGGGAACGCTCTTTTTAAAGGAGAAAATATGGAATTTGTTATAGACGTTTGGATGCGCCAATACGAAGACGCGGTTAAAAAGCAGTTTGACCATCGAGTCCGGGCTATCGGGTTTCAGGGAAGTCTTGCCCGGGGAGAAGGCACAAACAACAGCGATATTGACGCGGTATTGATCTTGGATACGCTGTCGGCCAAGGATTTGGAAACATATTCCCATCTGTTGGACCGGCTTCCTTTTCGGGAGAGGACATGCGGTTTCGTTTCCGGAGAGGAAGAGCTGCTTTGCTGGGAACCTTCCGATTTGTTTCAGTTTTATCATGACACCGTTTGGCTCTTCGGCTCTTTTGAGGGGGTTTGGTCCCGGATTTCCCTGCAAGACGTCCGCCGGGCGGTTTGGGTTGGCGCTTGCAATATCTATCATCTGTGCGCTCATAATTTTGTACATGAAAAAAGCGTCCAACAGCTCAAAGAAGGATACAAATCGGCGGTATTTACCTTACAGGCGATCGCTTTTTTAAAAACAGGACGGTACGAAAAAAGCCGAAAAGGGCTGTTTTCCGTTTTGCAGAGTAGGGATTTGGATGTGCTGAAAGCGAGGGAACAGCTGCAAGGGAAAACCCATCTTTCTTCGGATGAATGGATGGAGTATTCTCAACTGTTGTTGGATTGGGCATCCGGATGGATCAAACGGTCGGCTTTTGAAAACGAAAAAGGAGGAAAGGAATATGGCAAAATTAGAAAAGATCCTTCAGGGGAATTTGGACCAGATTTTACATAAGATCGAAAACGGTATTTTAAACGGAAGCATGTCCGCTTCCTTGGAGGAAACAAGTAATTTTCGAAGCGGCGACGCCCGGTGCAGCGTTCGGGTATTTGAACGGTTCAGTTTTATCGGAAGCAATCGGGTGAGCTTGAATGTGACGTTGTTTCAATCGGGGAACGGACCGGTGCATCTGAGCGCCATCACATCGGGCGGAAGCCAGGCTATCTTTTTTAAACTAAATACCTTTGGGGAAGACGCGTTTCTCGACGAGATCCGCAGGATTGTGGAATAGAAGGGAAAAGAAATGTTAGAGATTGTATTTAGCGAGAATGCGGGGGGCGCTTTGCATATCGCGATGGGAAAGGGAAAATACGTCGGGGGCGCGAGCGCAGTAGGGATCATAGGATCCGAAGGAGGGATAAAAGATGAAATCTCCAAACAGCGGATGGACGCGCTTCTTTTGGAATGGGAAGCGCGTCACCGAAAGGGCTGGGAGGAAGCGGTGCCTTTAAACGGCAGCCGGGAGGATATCCTTTGCTTTCCCCTCGCCTTGAGCATGGGGGAGATTGATGAAGACGGTATTGGGGAGAAGCGAAAAGCGGTTTTCGAAAACCTTGCGAGCATCCATCCCATGTTTGCAAAACAGGTAGTCGAGGAGCTTTGGACGACTGTTTGCGGCAGTATGGAAAAGCTCCTTTCCAGAGCGAAAAGAGGAGAATCTGTGCGGATCTGGTACAGCGGAATGCCGGATGATGCCTGCGGAATCTGCTTTTTAATGGATCAGTTTTCTCCTTTGGAGCTGGAGCAATTGGATGTGACCTTTGTTTTTCTTCCTTTCGTTGCGCCGGAAGGGAAACATGCGGCGGTCTCCTATTCCGATTGGGGTGAGGTCGCTCCCTATCTATGGGGCAAGTTTGCCTTGCGCGGGGAGAAGGTTCCCGCGGAGTTTTTGTTCGGACTGAAAAATCGCTGGAAACAGCTGAAAAAGGAAAACGCGCCTTTGCGGGCGGTAATTAGCCGCCAGCTTGTGAGTGTGCCAAAGACTTTTTACGACCCGTTTATCCTTCGGGAGATCGACGCCCAAGAGGATGAATTTATGGAGGCGCATGTGGTGGGAATGGTGTTGGGTAGAAATGCCTTTGGCATCGGTGACGCCTTTGTCGCCTTGCGGATCGAGGAGTTTATCCGGGATGGGATGCTAAAGGAGGTCACCAAGGCGAAGCGGGAAGATCCCATTTACCATCGGATGCTTCGGAAAGTCCGCGCATAAGGAAGAAACCCTTTTGTTGGCGAGATGACCAAACGGTTTCTTTTTCTTTGGAGGGTTTGCCCCCTTGTCAAGGTAAGGGAACAATGTTATAATAGCCTCTTGACGGCGAGTCGCAGCCGCGGAGGAGGCAGGCGCATTTTGTCAGCAAAGGAGAGAGACTATGGTAAGGAAATGGATCGGCGACAAGGCGTTTTATAAGATGGTCATAGCGGTCGCCATTCCTATTATCGTACAAAACGGGATCACCAATTTCGTCAGCCTTTTGGATAATATCATGGTGGGCCAGGTGGGGACCGAGCAGCTTTCGGGCGTCGCTTTGGCAAACCAGCTCATTATGATTTTCAATCTTTGCATTTTCGGCGGCGTTTCGGGAGCGGGAATTTTCTGCGCCCAGTTTTTCGGCTCCGGAGATATGGAAGGCGTCCGTCATACTTTTCGGTTTAAGGTCATTGTGGGCATCAGCGCGGTGGTAATTGCCGCGGCGGTTTTCCTTTTGTTTGGGGAAAATCTATTGTCCCTTTACCTTACTGAGGGAGACGCCAGCGGCGATACGGCGAAGACTCTGGAATACGGAAAAGGGTATTTATACATTATGCTGGTGGGCTTTTTGCCCTTCGCGTTTAATCAAGTCTACGCAAGTACCCTAAGAGAGACCGGCGAGACCTTTTTACCTATGCGGGCGGGTATTATAGCGGTTTTTGTGAATTTGACCTTTAACTATCTTTTGATTTTCGGCCACTTCGGATTCCCGGAGCTTGGAGTTTACGGCGCCGCTTACGCGACGGTGCTATCCCGATTTGTGGAACTGTTTACGGTGGTTTTTGTGACCCATCGTCACAAGGAAAAATATCGGTTCGTTCCGGGCTTATATAAAACCTTGCGGATTCCCAAAGTCCTCTGCCGCTCCATCATCATTAAGGGGATGCCCCTTCTCGCCAACGAGTGTTTGTGGTCGGTGGGACTTGCGGTTTTGGCCCAAAGCTACGCGCAAAGAGGTTTGGCGGTGGTAGCCGCTTACAATATCTCCAACACCGTGTCCCATCTGTTTTCCATTGCCTTTATGGCCATGGGAACCGCGGTCTCCATTATTGTGGGACAGCTTTTGGGAGCGGGGGATATGGAAAAGGCAAAAGACGTGGATAGGAAGCTGATCTTCTTTAGCTTTCTTTTGAGTCTCGGCTTTGCCGCTTTGCTTTTGATTGTTTCCCCCCTGATTCCCATGATTTACAATACCACCAACGAGGTAAAGAATCTCGCCACCGAATTTTTGTGGATTGTTTCTCTATGTATGCCCATTCAATCTATTGTTCATTGTTGTTATTTCACTCTGCGGTCCGGAGGAAAAACGGTTATTACGTTTATCTTCGACTGTGTGTATGTTTGGGCGGTCAACATTCCCATTGCCTTTACTTTGGTTCATTTTACAAATTTACCCATTGTTCCCGTTTACCTGATTGTTTGTTTGAGCGATTTAATCAAATGCGTTGTGGGGCTTGTGATGATTAAAAAAGGTCTTTGGATGCATAATATCGTTGCGACACAACGTACGGATTGAGGAAAACACAAAACTGCTGGACAGTCTTGCCCAGCAGTTTCGCTTTTTATGGAGAAAAAGAGATAGAAGGCGAGGAAAAAGTGCGAGGGGAAAGGGCGATTGTCTCAATGTCTTGCGGCTTTGCGCCGAAGGTATCCGAAAAACGGGGATCCAGGGGCGCCTGGTTGAAAAGGTGATCCCAAAGGTTTTCCATCAGTTCCTTTCCATCCTTGACCGCTTTTTCGCAGAGGGATAACAGCATATCGGTGCAGGATTTGTACCGGTCATCCGGGGTTTGGGTAACAATCAGTCCTCCCAGCTTTCGGTAACAAAGCCCCGCTTTCATACCGAGGCGCAGCCCCATTTCCTTTCCTTTTTGAGGAGCGGAAAACAGCTTCAGGTAGAAAATCATCGAACGCAGGGCGGAAGCGATCTGCTTTTCATTTACCCTTGGATAAAAGGACGCGATCACAGCCGAATAAGGCAAAGCGGAATAAATGTGGGAAACAGGAGGGTGTCGGCTTAAATCAATGCCTGACCGGCGCATAATTTCCATATCCAAAGCGGTTTCCATCTCGGTGTGGGAAAAAGCGCCTCGTTGTGTTTCCTGTTTGATATAGGTGTGGCAGGCTCGATCTATGGCAAAATGTCCCGTAAATCCCAGCAGATACGCCAACGCGGCGGGATCTTTCAAAGATGGAAGCGTCATTTCGACGCTGGAAAGAAAGCCTTTTGCCGGCCGGCGGTGAATTTGACATCCTGTTTTGCTCACCGGGTTGAACAGGGGCGCTTTATAGTAAAAAAGGATGTCCGGCCCGTTTAAACCGATTTCAAAGAGCGCTTTCTTTTTTTGTATCACTTCTTTCATATCGGATGGAAGCTGGTTTCCCATCTGCCTTCCGAAATGAAGATGCGCGCAACAGCCGGGCATATCTATCCTTCCTTTCTGACTTTTTCTTAATGATAGCGCTTATATTTGTTTTTTTGAAGTAGATTTTGTAAAGGAAACGAGAAATTGTAAAGAAAAAATTGTGAAGGAAGTATTTTCCTTAAAGAAACGATTTGAGGTATTCCGTTAAATTTTCTTCTTCGGCAATGAGATCTTTCGCAATATTTTTCGACGTTTCGTCGGCGGCCTGGTATTGGTTGAGATAGCGGCTTAACGATTTGACCCCCATGTTACAGCCGTCGGTCATCAGATCCGCCACGGTGCTGTCGGAACTGTCGAGGGTAAGTTTAACGTTGGTTTTGATGAGGGACATCCCTTTGGCCATTAAATTCGGCTCTTTTCCCTCGTCATCGTATTCGCCTAAGAGGGAATTGACCTTTTCTTTTAATTTCTCATGGTTTTCCTTACAGCGGGACAAGGTTTCTTTCAATTTCGGGTCTTTGACGTAATCAAAAACTTCTTCAATGGAAGCGACGCCCATTTTAATTCCGGCGTCGCATTCCCGCAGCAGTTTAATGGTATCCGGTTCAATCATTTTCATTCCTCCTTTTTTACAGCGTTCCCATGGAAGATCAATTTATTTACCAAAAAGAAGATAAAATCAAAAAGCCGGGCGCATTGCGCCCGGCTTTTTTCTTCGCTTTTCCCTTCGCTCTACAGAAAAGGCTTTTTAGTCCGCTCTATCCTTTTCCGCTTTCCATATTTTTCCGGTCTCGGCATCTACTTCGTAGTCGTACTCATTATTGCCGGCATAAAATTCCATTTCATAAACGGCGCGACCATCGTCGTAGTCCAGTTTTCCATCTTTAAACCAAGCGTCGGCGCTGTTGACGCCCGCGTCGGATAACGCGATGGATTTTGCTTCGTCCAGAGAAATATACTGAGAAGTAGAGGAAGTCGTATTGTTGTTGGTGTTGTTGTTCGTATTGTTATTCGAGTGGTTATTGCGGTTATTGGTTTCGATTTGGAATTTTAAAATCTTGCCGGTTTTGGCGTCGATGTTGTAATCGTACTCATTTCCGCCGGCGTAAAATTCCAACTCGTATACCGCGTAGCCATCGTCAAAATCGAAATCCCGATCCGCGAATGTTGCGTCGGCGCTGTTAACGCCCGCGTCCGCCAAAGCGATAGACTTGGCTTCATCCAAAGAGATATATCCGTTTTGAGAAGACGAGGTAGAACCGGAAGGAGCGGTAGAGACGGAGGAATCAAACCGGTTTTGGTTGTCGTCGTCGTAAACGCCGTCGTCTTTTTCCATCTGGGATTTTAAGACTTCGCCGGTTTTGGCGTCGATGTCATAATCGTACTCATATCCACCAGCGGTAAATTCCAGCTCGTACACCGCGTAACCGTTGTCAAAATCGAAATCCCGATCCTCAAACCAAGCGTCGGCGCTGTTAACGCCCGCGTCCGCCAAAGCGATAGACTTGGCTTCATCCAAAGAGATATATCCGTTTTGAGAAGACGAGGTGGAACCGGAAGGAGCGGTAGAGGCGGAGGAATCAAACCGGTTTTGGTTGTCGTCGTCGTAAACGCCGTCGTCTTTTTCCACCTGGGATTTTAAGACTTCGCCGGTTTTGGCGTCGATGTCATAATCGTACTCATATCCACCGGCGGTAAATTCCAGCTCGTACACCGCGTTGCTGTGTTCAAAATCAAAATCCCGTTCCTCGAACCAAGCGTCAGCGCTGTTGACGCCCGCCTCCGCCAGAGCGATTTCCTGGGCTTTTTCCAGCGTGATATAGGGAGAAGCGGCGTTTTGGGTCTGATACTTGCTGTCGTAATCGTCGCTGTCAATGGTGACAAAGCCGGAAGACAAGTGGAGATTTTTTACCGCGTTTTGCGCTTCGGCGCTGATTTCTTCAAAAAAGTTTTCCGTGGGAAGGGGGGAACCGGGCTCTAACTGTAAAATAATATTCTTCTTGGTCCCATCCGCGCTTTCCGCAAAATAACCGGCGTCATTGATCCGTTCAATGAGCTCTTCGACAACCAGTCCGCAAGCTTTGCCCTGGTAGTCGCTATAATTTTCCAGCACCTTTTTTCCGTCCTCGTTTTTGCCGATTACATCGGTTACGGCGCCTTGTTTATCATATTCGATTTCGATTTCCGGATTTACTCTCAGGGTGAGGAAGCCGGTTTCCGACAATGCGCTCTGACTGCTTTGCGGATGGAGTCCGCCGACTTGGCAGCCGGTCAGCAGGAGCATGGCTCCCAGGGCAAAAGCGATTATTTTTTTCCATACATTTTTATTCATCGTAAAACTCCTTTCGAGATTGTTTACGCTGATAGAATACGAGCAAAATTTTGGTAAATCGGGGTTGAAGGAAAAATTATTCTATTTTTTTCTCTTTTTCGTCGTCATCCTCGTCGTCATCCTCGTCGTCATCCTCATCGTCCTCATCGTCGTCATCGTCATCATCGTCATCATCATCGTCGTCGTCATCCCAATGCTTTTGGGGAGCGGGGGAAGAAGAGCTGACCGCGGGGGCCGAGGACGAAGGCTCTACCGCCGGAACCGTATCAGAGGAGGAAGGATTTTCGCTGGAAGAAGAACTTTCCCCGTCGGACCAATCGGAAATTTCGATGATAACGGTCAAACGTTGTTCTACATATTCAGTAACCTCTTGCAGCTCCACCTCATATTGTTGGAACAGGGCCTGGTCGGGAGTATCGATGTCAAAGGAGACGGTTCCGCCTTCGGAAAGGTATCCCATATCGATTGCCCGGTCGATCAGTTCGTCGGCGACGGTAATTTTATCTTTTCCCCGGCTTTGGTAGCCTTGGAGTAAAGTAGCGCCGTCCTCATTCAGACCGCGAATATCTACGACGGTTCCCTGACGGTTGAGACAAAGCTGAACCTGTGGGTTGATGGAAAGGTAGATAGACGAATAGGGAAACAGAAAATTCCGGTAATAAAATAGCCCCAGCACAAGCAGGATACAGGCGGCAAGACCGGCTATGGCTTTCCCTCGTAAAACAATGGGCAAAAGGATGGGCGCCGCTTTTTTCATCGGGGTAGGATTTTGAACGATTTGGCCTACTTGGTATTGAAAGTCGGCGGCTTTGAGGAACGAACCATCTTCTCCCAACAACACGGCATATCCCGGGTGGCATTCCATAACGAGATAGTTCATTCGCCTTTTCCTCCTTTCCCGATTTGTGCCAGATGGCCTCGGATGATTTCGTAACCGTTGGTATAAATCAATAATAGAGCGACCAAATATTTTCGATGGCGTTCCAATGTTTTTTTCTCAATGCCGCTTTCTGCGGAGAGAACGGAGATAGGAAGCTTTTTGGTTTCCAAAAAATTGTCCAAAAGCCCGGGAATCTCTCTGGCGCAGGCCAGAGCTTTTTTACATGCGGCAAGGGTTCGCGCCTGCTTCGGACAATTGTCCGCCACGTCCGATAAGGAAACCCCAAAGTGGGAAAGCTGTTTTGTTAATTCTTCGATTTCCCATTGGGTTGCCTCCCGGGTTTCATATTGTTCCTCCCGATTTTTAGGATCCGCAAGAGCCGCAGGAGGTACGCTTTCCTCCTCTTTTGGCGTATCCAGGGAGAGATGAAAACGGTGACGTTTCTCCTTCCTATGATAATCAAACAGCCGGCTTCGCATTACCATGGCTGCGTACTTTAAAAAAGGACCGCGGGTTTTGGAATAGCTGCCAATTGCCTCATGAAATGCGATCATGGCGATACTGAATTCGTCGTCATTTCGATCCACCGGGTGTTTGACGATTTTCGATGCTTCGGAACCGATAAACGGTAGGTAGCGTTCGATGAGCTGATCGGCTGCTTTGCTGTCAGTTTTCGCGCTGTAAACCGCATCGACGATTTCAGAATCAGAGTTCATACAGATTCTCCTTGTCTATAGAATACGAAAGATAACGCAAAAAACAGGGGTTCCCTTTCAAAAAATCCCTAAATTATTGTAAGGATTTATACGCCGTTTGTCAAATCGCAATATAAAAAAGGGCTTCCCTTGCGGAAAGTCCTTAAAAGATTCCCTAATTCGATTCGTTTTCTTCTGGCAGAATTTCGATTCGGACAAATTCGACGCGCAAATCATCCATCTGCAACACGGTAACCAGAAGATTTTTAAACTGGAAACTGTCGTCCATTTTTGGGTAGCCGCCCATCTGTTCAATGACCCAGCCGCCTACGGTATTATACTCGCTTTCCAGATCTTTTTCGCTGATGTCGAAATGTTCGCCGAAATCCAGAAGGCTCATGTCCCCCGAGCATTCGAATACGGTATCGCTAATCGCGACAAAGTCTTCTTCTACCTGGTCTGTTTCATCGTACATATTTCCGACGAGACGTTCCAAAATGTCTTCCATGGTAATCATACCCATGGTGCCGCCATACTCGTCGGTGACAATGGCGAGGTGCATCTGATGATGCTTAAGCTGGGAGAGAACGGCCGGAAGCTTCATGCTCTTGTGAATGAAACAGGCGTTCATCAAACCGTCCCGCACCGAATAATCGGGGTCGTTTGCCACTGAACGCAAAAAGCGGTTCAAAACCAAAACGCCGATAATGTTATCGATGCTTTTTTCATACACCGGGATCCGGGTATAGGGCGCGTTCAACGCCAATTCCATGACTTCGCTCCGATCCGCATTGACATCCAAAGCGATCATATCCACACGAGGAATCAAAATTTCCTGGGCTTCGATTTCCGAAAATTCCAACGCGGAAATCAAAAGGTCGCTTCGCTCCTCATCAATAACGCCTTCATCTTCGCTGGTTTCAATTAAGCTTACCAGCTCATCTTCGGTTACGTTTGGAAGATTCGGCATATTTCGTTTCCACAAAGGGGAGAGGAAACGGATCATGCAGTTTACAACAAAACAAAACGGCTTAAAAATATACATAAACAGCCGGATGGGGTAAGCGACCAGCACGACAATAGATGAATTTAAGCGTTTTGCAATGATTTTCGGCGCAATCTCTCCGAAAATCAGAATGATAACCGTCATCACCGCCGTAGCGATACCGGCGCCTTTGTCGCTGCTTCCGGCAATAGCGATGGCGATAATGGTACCCATCGACGAAGAAAGGACGTTTACTAAGTTGTTTCCAATCAGTATCGTCGCCAGGGTTTCATCGAAATGATTGTAGATATATTGGGCAACTTTGCCGCGGCTTCCTTTTGTTTCGGCAATTTTTTTCATCCGGATTCGGTTTAAAGACGCATACGCAATCTCGGAACCGGAAAAGAAAGCGGAAAACAAAAGGCAGATTACAATAATAATGTAGGGACTATATGGGCCCATAAAAATGATTTCAACTCCTATTCCGTTACAGGTCGTTATCGCTGGCTTCCGTCGCAGTCTTTTTAATGACAAGCCGGGTGATCCGGCTTTTGTCCACCTGTTTCACCGTTATGACGAGATCCTTCCATTGGAACGATTCGCCTTCCTTGGGGATGTACTCGAATTGCTCCAACGCCCATGCGCTAATGGTTTTATGGGCGAATTCGTCTTCTTCCTCGTCGTAATCCTCATAATCCATCCGGTCGAATACATCTTCCACCAAAAGATTTCCCAGTACCTCATAACGGTTTCCGCCGATATCGACAAATTCCTCGACGACCTCGTCTTCCTCATCCCAAATTTCTCCCACCAGCTCCTCCAAAATATCTTCGGTGGTAACAATGCCCATGGTGCCGCCGTATTCGTCGGTCACTACGGCCAAGGGAACCTTGTTTTCGCCCATATAAGCGAGCTGTTCGTCAATTTTTCCGGTTTGAGGAATAAAATAGGGGGGCGTCATCAAAGCGGCAATATCCGCTTTTCCCGTTTTGATCCGTTCCCGTAAGTAATTGCGCACATGCAAAATACCGATAATGTTATCAATGCTTCCTTTGTAAACAGGGAGGCGGGAATGCTTGCATTCCTGAATCACTCGGTTATTGGTTTCATCATCGTCGTCAATATCCAGTGCCACCACGTCTACGCGGGGGGTAAAGACGTCCTGGACGGTAATGTCGAAGAAATCCATGGCGGATTGGACCAGCTCGCTTTTTTGCTGTCCCATATCGCTTTCTTCTTCGATATTTTCAATCAGGTCGTACAGCTCGTCTTCGGTGACGCTGGGTTCGTCTTTTACGCCAAACAGCTTGGTCAGTCCAGTACTGATCCCGCTGAAAATAAAGGCGATGGGACGCGCTATGGTCATTAAGAAGGACAAGGACGGCGCAGCCGCCATGGAAACGTCCTCCGAACGATCCTTGGCGATATTTTTCGGAAGGGTCTCGCTGAAAAAGAATAGGATCAAAGTAGTGATTATGGTTGCGATTCCTACCGCGCCCTCTCCCCAGGTGTCTATGACAATTGCCGTGACAAGGGCCGCCGCTCCGGTATTGACAATATTGTTTCCAATGAGGGATGTAATAATGGCGCGATCAAAATGATCTACAATATAAAGCGCTTTCGCGGCTTTTTTGTTGCCGTCTTCAGCATACCCTCGAATTCTGACTTTGTTGACGGAAGAAAAAGCGGTCTCCACACCGGAAAAATAAAAGCTTCCCATCAACAGCACAATCAGCAGGATAATTCGTATCCAACTGCCTGCGTCCATGCGGACATCAACTCCTTATAAAAAATATGGTATCGGAATGATCCGATACCACATCAGGATAACATATTTTTTCTTTTTTGGCAAGCAAAATGAAAAAGCTTTGTCAAAAACGCCGAAAAAAGACGGTAGAAAAGAGATAGCCAATTTTATTTACTTTGCTGTTTTGGGAAATATCAGCTTGTAGTTTTCGTTTTTCTGGAGACAGAAACACAGCAGGACGCCCACTGTGGCGATAACCGCGACTTCTCCCGCGGCTACGGCGCCCGCGTTCACCAGATAAGGCATAGGCGCGAGAGAGCCGTTAAACAGAATGGTGAGCTCGGCGCCCACAATAATCGCGTTAGATAAAACGGGAGCGAAACCGCCGATCACAAACCGTTTGGGAAAGGACAGGGGAAGGGTTCCCGCCCATTTGGTGAGGAAGGCGGCAATCAGGGTGGCGGCAGTGCCCACGACGGCGTCAATCAGCCCCAGAGGATTGAGTCCCAATAAAAATCCTAACAGATTGGAAAAAAAGCAACCAAATCCCAATCCATAGACGGCGATGGGGGAAAACAGCGGCAAAAGGGTTAATGCTTCGCTAAGTCGGAATTGGACCGGACCAAAAGCCAACGGCCCGCTGATGAGGGTAAGGACGGTGTAGACGGCGCCAATGAGGGCAACCTCGGTCAACCATTGAATTGTGGATTTGTGTTTCATTTTTTTCACTCTTTCTCCGCGCATCAAACTATTGCGTCCTCCGTTCGGCCGGGCGCGGGGAAGCCGAAGGATATGGGCGCGAAGGTTATTGTACCACGGCTTTTCTTTTTTTGCAACCACTTTGTAAATCTTTAAAAAACGAAAGCGCGCCCTTGACTTTTCCCCGTAAGAATTTTATAATGGGCGGTATAAGTGTTTTTCTGCCTGTTACCCAAAAAACGGCGGAAGGAAAATGAAAAGGCATTGGAGGAATTGTTCCATGAAACGAGTTTCAAAACCCGTCTTTTTTATCGTGGCAATTCTGATTGTCCTGCTGATGGTGGTATCGGTGACCGGTATTTCTACCCAGTATGGCGATCGGACGGACGTCTATATAAAAGGCGGCAACGATATCCGTTGGGGAATCGATATCCGCGGCGGTGTTGACGTTACGTTTACCCCTCCCGAGGGCGTGGACGCGACGGAAGAGCAAATGGACGCGGCCCAGGCGGTTATTGAGCAGCGGCTCATCAATTTGCACATCACCGATTATGAGCTGTATACCGATTACAGCAAGGATCGGGTCATCGTCCGGTTTCCCTGGAAAGAGGGCGAGTCGGATTTCGATCCCGAAGCGGCTATTTTGGAATTGGGCGAGACGGCGCTTTTGACCTTTAGAGAAGGAAGCTCCGCGGACGGCGAGATCGTTATTGAAGGCAAAGACGTAAAGAGCGCGTCCCCGTATTACGATCAGGAAAATGCCACCTATGGCGTTACTTTGGAATTGGAAGATTCCGGAAAAGAAGCTTTTGCCGAGGCGACGACCCGCTTAGCGGGAACGGGGGAAGTCATTTCCATCTGGATGGATGATACGAATATTTCAAGCCCTCAGGTAGACGCGGCTATTACCAACGGCACCGCTTCCATTACCGGTTCCTTTACCGCGGATGAAGCGATTGCTTTGGCGAATAAGATCAATTCCGGCGCCTTACCTTTTAAGCTGGAAACATCCAATTACCGCACCATCGATCCCACCATGGGTCTGGAAGCCAGAGACGTAATGATTTACGCGGGAATTTTGGCTTATGTGGCTATCGCGATTTTCGTTATTGCTGTCTATCGTCTTCCCGGCGCCGTAGCGGCGATTGCCCTGCTGGGACAGATCGGCGGTTCCATTGCCGCAATTACCGGATTTTTCCCCTTTATTCCCAGCTTTACTTTGACCCTTCCCGGTATTGCCGGTATCATTTTGTCCATTGGTATGGGCGTGGACGCCAACATTATTACCTCCGCTCGAATTAAAGAGGAACTGCAAAACGGGAAGTCTTTGGACGGTTCCATTGAGATTGGGTACAAGCGGGCCTTTTCCGCGATTTTTGACGGTAACCTGACGCTGATGATTGTGGCGATTATTTTGATGGGGGCGTTTGGACCTACCGATTCTCTCTTTGCGAAGCTGTTAAGCCCGTTGTTCTTCCTCTTCGGCGCTTCGGCGGCCGGCGAAATTTATTCGTTTGGTTACACCTTGCTGGTGGGCGCGATTATGAACTTTATTTTCGGCATCACCGCCTCTCGTTTAATGCTGAAATCCCTCTCGCGGTTTAAAGTGTTCCGCAATCCTGTTTTGTACGGAGGTGTAAAGCAATGAAAATGCCGAATTTCGACTTTTATAAAAATCGGAAGCTTTACTTTCTCATTTCCGCGGCGATTTTAGTGGTTGCCGTCGTCTTCGCGCTTTTCTTTGGCCTGAAGGTGGATATTAAGTTTACCGGCGGAAGTATTATTACCTATTCCTATGAAGGCGACGTAGATGCGGGCACGTTCCAGTCCACGATCGAAGCACAAACTGGATCGCCGGTGACGGTGACCTCGTCTACTAATATGGCTTCGGGCGAGCCGAATTTTGTCGTCAACTTCTCCGAGACCGACGGCCTCCTCGCCGAGGAGCAAACGGCAATTTTGGACTCCCTTCAGGAGACCTTCCCCGATAACAATATCGCTTCCGTGTCGGTGGACAACGTATCCGCCACCATGGGTCGGGACTTCCTGCTCAAATGTCTGGTCGCGGTTTTCTTTGCCGCTTTGTTTATGGTAATCTATATTGCTTTCCGGTTTAAACGGATCGGAGGCTGGTCGGCGGGTGTTTGCGCGGTGATCGCGCTGCTCCATGACCTCGCTATGGTCTTTGCTACCTTTATCCTTTTCCGTCTTTCCTTGGACAGCAACTTTATCGCGGTTTTGTTGGTAATCCTCGGTTACTCCATTAACGCCACCATCATTATCTACGACCGGATCCGGGAAAACAGAAAGCTTTATGGAAATACAGTGGCTTTGCCCGAGCTTGTGAATATGAGCATCAACCAAACTCTCCCTCGGACCATCAATACCACTATCTCCACGATTTTGGCGATGGTTGCCGTGGCGGTTATGGCGTTGATCTTTAATGTAAGCTCTATCTTGACCTTCGCGTTTCCCCTCATCATTGGTTTGATTGCCGGAACCTATTCTTCTACCTGCATTTCCGGTCCCCTTTGGGTAATTTGGCAGCAAAAACGGCTGGCGAATAAGGCAAAAAAACATCGTTAATGAAAAACGAAAGAAAACGGCATGGGATCCATGCAGTTTTCTTTCGTTGCCGGAGGCTTTACTTTTTTGAAAAAAACTGTTACAATGCAACAAGAGAAACGTTTTGGGGAAAGGAGGCTGAGAGCAGATGAAATGCCCGTTTTGCGCTTTTTTGGAGAGCAAAGTTGTGGATTCCCGTCCCACCGAAGACGGGGAGAAGATTCGACGTCGCCGGGAGTGTCTTTCCTGCGGGAAGCGGTTTACCACTTATGAAATGGTTGAAAGTACCCCTTTGATCGTGATTAAACGGGATCATTCCCGACAGATTTTTGATCGGAACAAATTGATGACCGGCTTGCTTCGCGCTTGCGAAAAGCGCCAAATTCCCCTGAAAGAACTGGAGAGGTTAGTGGATTCCATTGAGCAAAATTACGCAAACCACTTGGTAAAAGAGGTTTCTTCGATAGAATTGGGGGAAGAGGTGCTAAAGCGTCTTCGGGAACTTGACGATGTGGCTTATATTCGTTTTGCTTCCGTATATCGGGATTTTTCCGATGTGGAGTCCTTTATGAAGGAGCTTCAGCAGTTGCAAAAAGATAAAAATTAGAAAACATTTCCTAAATTTGGATATTCTCGTTCTCTGAGCTCGGTGAGAAAGATGATAACCTGACGGAGTGAGGCTTTCGCTTCGTCGGGTTTTTCGGTTTCCGCCAAAGACAAGCTTTCGGCAAAAGCGGCGTTGACCTGTTCGACGCTGGCTTCATGAAGAAATAGGGATAACATCCCCCTCTTTTCTTCCCATTGCGCGGCCAAGTCGGAAAGCGCCTTGGTCACGTTCTGTTCTTCCATATCTAAAATCGGGGTAGCTTGTTTTACCAATTGGGTGATGGATGTATGTGTGTAGTAAAGATTAAAGACGGTAAGCCCGATGAGGACAAAAAAGAGAAATAGAGCGCTGATAAATCGTTTCATACCTTTCCTTTCTTTTGAATGAGACAGCATACGCCTTGGTGGTTGGCGGTCATTAAAAATACATCCCCCATCTGCAAGTTTTTTTCCATGAGAGTAGAAGAAACCCATTCTTCGCCTAAGGAAAGGAGAGAAAGAGCTTTGGGGTTCAGTTTTCCGTCTCCGATTACTACCAAGGGGGGATCTGATTGGGATCCCTTGATTTGGAGCATACCAGGGGTTAAATTTTGTTCGTCAAAATATTTTAGGACGTTGATCTGCCCGGAAGTTTCTACCACGGCATAATAGACTTCCCGAATGTCAAAAACATCCTTGCCCCGCAATGTCTCCATCAAGTCGTCAATGGTAAAGCGCAGCTGCTTCAAGGCGTCTTGGTCCAGTTCGCCTTCCCGGATTAAAATAATGGGACGGCCGGTCATAGCGGAACGAAAAGCGGGAAACCGTAAAGAGATAACCGAAAGAAAGATTTCAAGACATGCGATGGTTAAAATGGGAATAATAGCCATAAGCATGGAAATATTCTGATCTTCGATGGGGATAGAGGCAATGTTGGAAATTAAAATGGTACTGACTAATTCGGAAGGCTGAAGCTCGTTTAACTGTCGCTTTCCCATAAGTCTTAATGTGCAGATGATGAGAAGGTACAAAAGAATGGTACGCACCAATACTACCATAAGCGTTCTCCTTTCAGACAGCGAATCACATGGAATTTTTCTATCAATCTATGAAAATTTTTCTTTCTTTTCGGGGAAAAACCTGATATAATAAAACTGTATGCGGAAAAAATAGGACATTACGGAGGATATTGTGAACGGAAAACCCATCGATATACCCTCTTCGACTTCGAAAAAACGGCGCCGGAAGATTTATTACGGCCGGGTGGCACTGGCGGTTTTGCTGCTGACGGGGCTGCTTTACGGAGGGGTAAAGCTGATTTTTTCTTTTTTCATACGGGAGGAACCTTCCTTGGAAAGTGTTCCGGTAGGGACTCTTTCCGCGGTTCGAAATCCTCCTTCCGAGGATGCGGCTTTTACTTTGGACAATGAAAACGCCGCGGCGCTTACAGCCGATTGTCCGGTAGGAATTTTGGTTGATAATCAAACGGGAGAGGTTTTGGCGGCCAAAGGGGAGACGGACCGAATTTATCCCGCGTCTTTGACCAAAGTGATGACCCTTCTCCTTGCGGCGGAAAGTCTCGAGGATCTCGACGCTCCTTTCACTATGACTTCGGCGATTATTGACCCGTTATACCTCGATGACGCGTCCATTACCGGTATTTCTCCGGGGGAGACAGTAACGGTGCGGGATTTGTTTTACGGGATGATTTTGCCCTCCGGCGGAGATGCGGCGGTTGCCTTGGCGACGTTGGTGGCGGGGTCGGAAGAAGCGTTTGTTACGTTGATGAACCAAAAGGCGGAGTCCCTGGGGATGACAAATACCCATTTTGAAAACGTCAGCGGTATGCACCACCAAAATCAGTATTCCACCGCCGGCGATTTGGCTATCTTGCTTCATTACGCGTTGGAAAATGAGTTTGCCAAAACGGTTTTGTCCACCTCTGCCTACACCACCACGCAAACGGAAAAGCATCCGGAAGGAATCGAGCTGCAAAGCACCCTTTTTTCTCGAATGTACGGAGATGAGGTAGAAGGGGTAACGATCCTCGGCGGAAAGACCGGATACACCAAGGCGGCGGGGCAATGCTTGATGACCTTTGCCGAAAAGGACGACAAGCTGTATTTGTCGGTGTTTTGTCGGGGAACGGATCAGTGGGATCCGGTTTTCGATACCCTTCGCTGTTATGAAGAAGATTTACCGTAACCGAAAGCGCACGCTTTCGGTTTTTTCTTGCTTTTTTTAGGAAAACCGGTTATCATGAAAAAGAAAGCACCCGTTTTGGATTGACCTAAAGGAGATTGTTATGAAAATTTTAAGCTTTGGTTCTATGAATATTGATTATGTTTATCAGGTCCCTCATATGGTGCGTCCCGGGGAGACGTTGGCTTCTCTTGGTATGGAAACCTTTGTGGGAGGAAAGGGGTTAAACCAGTCGATAGCTCTTGCGAAGGCGGGACTTTCCGTGTACCATGCCGGTATGGTAGGGGAAGACGGGGGGATTTTGCTGGATGCCCTAACGAAAAACGGAGTAGATACCCGGTTTGTAGCTAAAAAAGAGGGAAAGAGCGGCCATACCATAATCCAGGTAGACGAAGATGGACAAAATTCCATTTTGTTATACGGAGGCGCGAACCATGCGTTGACGGAAAAAGAGATTGACGAAGTGTTGTCGCATTTTTCCAAAGGGGATCTCCTTATTTTGCAAAATGAGTTGAATCTTCTTCCCCAGCTGGTGAAAAAGGGATGGGAAAAGGGACTTACGGTGGTATTAAATCCGTCTCCCTTTAACGAAGTGATCGGACAGTGCGACCTGCGTCAAGTTTCGGTCCTTCTCATCAATGAGATTGAAGGAAAAGAAATCTCCGGACGAGAGGACCCCAAAGAGATACTGGATGTTTTGCTGGAACAATATCCCCACTTAAAGATTGTATTGACCCTTGGAAGCCTCGGCGCCGATTACGCCGATCAAAAGACGCGCCTTCACCAGGATATCTTTCCCGTGAAGACAGTGGATACCACGGGGGCGGGCGATACCTTTACCGGGTATTTCATCCATGGGTTAGTGAGCGGCGTTCCTATGGAAGAAACTTTGCGGCGGTGCGCGAAAGCGTCCTCCATTGCGGTAAGCAGAGAGGGCGCGTCTCCGTCCATTCCGTATATGGAAGAGGTTTTGCGTTCTCTGGAAGAAAAGTAGAAAACAAAAAAGCGCCTCGGAAAGGGTCCGGGGCGCTTTTGCTTCACTTATGAAAATCGGAGGAAGGCGGAATTGTTTTAGAAAAAAGTCCGATATGTTTTATCTAAAATACAATAAACTAACAGTATAAAACTAAGAGTAAAAAAAGGAATAATATCGATAATGGGTTATGCGAAACCCATGCTGAAAGGAAATCGTCGGCCGGTTCGATTTTTTTACAAGATGGCGTAACAAAGACCTGCGGTTTTCCGCAGGTCTTTGTTACGCTTTTTGCGCCAGGATATATTCTTTCAATACGGTCACCGCTTCCCGGTAGCCGTCAAAGCCTTTTCCTTTGATGGTCCGGATGGCGGCGAGAGAAACGTAAGAGTGGTTGCGAAAGGGTTCCCTCGCGGAAATGTCGGAAAGATGAACCTCCACGGTGGGAATGGCCACTGCCTTCAAAGCGTCCAAAATGGCGACGCTGGTGTGGGTGTAGGCGGCGGGGTTAATGATGATTCCATCGTAGACCCCGTAGGCTTTCTGGATCTCATCGACGATCGCGCCTTCGTGGTTATGCTGAAATAGGGTGCAGTCCACCTCTTCTTTTTCACAGCTTTCCCGAATGAACCGCTCTAACGCTTCGAAGGACTGGTTTCCGTAAATGTCCGGTTCCCTGAGGCCTAATAGATTTAAGTTCGGTCCGTTAATGACTAAAAATTTCAAGAAATCGCCTCCAAAATGGTTTTTACGGTAAGAGAAACATCCTCATTGTTTTCCACCTCCAGGTCCGCCATGCCATGGTAGATGGGGTAGCGTTGGTAGTAGAGGACCTCGAGGGGATTGGATTGGGAAATGGGGCGTCCCTCTACCGGGAGAATGTTTAAGTTTCGTTTGACAAAGACCACAAAACCGTTTTGGCAAAGGGCGTCTCGGTTTTGCTCCCGGATAGGCGTCCCGCCGCCGGCGGCAATCACGGCGCCGGTAGCTTTTCCCGCAATCAGAGTCTGTTCGGTTTCCATATCCCGAAAGGCGGTTTCTCCGTCGGTAGAGAAAATTTCCGGAATGGCGCGGCCGGCTTCTTTGACAATCATAGCGTCGATGTCGAAAAGGGGGCGCGCAAGCGCTTGGGCGAGGCGGCGTCCCAGTTCGCTTTTTCCCGCGCCCGGCATACCGATAAGCACAATATTCCGGTTTTGCTTGGTGAGAAAGTCCAAAACGGTGGGGATGGTACTTTCCGGAAGCTCTTTTTTTGTAAACAGCTCTGCCGCCCGTTTCGCCTGGGCTACCAGCATACATAGACCGCCAGATGCCGGGATGCCCCGCTTTTTCGCATCCAAGACGAGGGCGGTGCTTAAGGGATTGTAGATCAGATCCAGCACGCCGGAAAGCTTTGGAAAGAGCTCTAACGACAAGGGAGCCTTTCCGTTATCGGGATACATGCCCACCGGAGTGGTGTTGATGATCACGTCCGCGTCGGCATGGCGAGAAAGGTTTTGATAATTATTTTCCCCTGTTCGGGAGATCACCACCACCTCTTTTGCCCCTTCGTCTTTGGCGACGGCAATCGCCGTTAACGAAGCGCCTCCACTTCCCAGCACCAACACCTTTTTGCCGGTCAGAGAGATGCCGCTTTGTTTTACCATATATAAAAAGCCGTAGTAATCGGTGTTGTCGCCTTTCAGCTTACCGTTTTCCATCCGGGTAATGACGTTGACCGAGCCGATCTTTTTCGCCTCTTCGGAAAGCGCCGATAAATAGGGAATCACCGCCTTTTTATAGGGAATGGTGACGTTTAAGCCCTGATAGCGGTCGCTTTGAAGAAAGTCTCCCATTTCTTCGGGAGAAACCTCGAAAAGGCTGTAGTTTGGCAAGCCGATTTGTTTATAAATCATAGGAGAAAAACTATGGGGAAGATGTTCTCCTAACAGACCGTATTGATGTTCCATAGTGCCTCCTCAAATAATTTCGTTATAGCTTCCCAGGTAACGGAAATCCTCGTAATTTTCCGAAAGCTCCGCCAAAAGGGGGAGAAATCCCTCTTCGTATACCGACTGTTCCAAATCAAAATAAAAGAGGAACTCAAAATCCCGTTCGGGAATAGGCCGAGATTCAATTTTCGTCAGGTTTACCCCGTGACTGTAAAAAAGCGAGAGAAGATGGTAAAGGCTTCCCGGCTTATGGGGCATCGAGAGAACCAGGCTCGTCTTATCCGCCCCGGGATAAATCTCCGGCTCTTTGGCGATACAGATAAACCGGGTGCAGTTGTTGCCCTGATCCTGGACCGATTCTTTTAATACCGCGAGATGATACAAAGCGGCACAGTTTCTCGAAGAAAGCGCCGCCAGATCCTTTCGCCCGCTTTCCGCTACCGTTTTCGCCGCCACCGCCGTATTGGCGCAGACCGTCGTTTTTACATCCTTTAGGGAAGACAAAAAGGCGGTGGATTGATTTAACGCCTGTTCATGGGAGACGATCTCCCGAATGCCTTCAAGGGAAGCGCCGGGCAAGGCGAGAAGGTTGTGACTGATCTTGAGCCGAAGGGAGCGAACGATAAAAAACTGGTGCTTTCGCATCAAATCGTAGACCTGATTGACCGATCCGGCGGTGCTGTTTTCAATAGGCAAAACGCCGTACCGGCTCTCCCCGTTTTCAATGGCGGCAAAGACGTCTTGGAAAGAGCGGTGGTAAGTGATCTCGGGGGAAGCGAAAAATCGTTCCGCCGCCAGCATAGAATAGGCGCCTTCTACCCCCTGGCAAGCTACTGTGGCGCTTTTGGGGAAGACTTTTTTTGTGGTTTCCAAAGCGTTTTGAATCCGCTTTCCCAGGGGAAAATCGTCGTTTAGCCGGTTTTGGTAGGAGCGGGAAAGATAAATTAAAGTGGACGCGAGAACCTTTCCGTACTCGCAAAGGGCTTCGCCGGATCGTTTTTCCGCCTGCCGCATCAAGGCTTTTTCTCTGGTTTCGTCATAGGTGGAAAGCCCGTTTTCCTTTTTATAAGCGGCGATTTCTTTGGAAATTTCCATTCTTTTGCGAAATAATGAAAAGAGCTCTTCGTCAATCTGGTCAATCTGCGTGCGGTAGTCGTTTAATTCCATTTGTCTTCCTCCAATAAAGCGTCCATGATGGCAATCGCGGCGGCGGCTTCCATCACCGGGACCGCGCGGGGTAAAATGCAAGGGTCGTGCCGGCCTTTAATCACCAGAGTGGTCTCCTCCATGGTGGCGAGATTAACTGACCGTTGAGGCTTTGCAATGGATGGGGTGGGTTTGATAGCGGCGCGAAATACCAAAGGCATTCCCGTAGTCATTCCCCCTAAAATGCCTCCGGCGTTATTGGTTTTTGTTTGAACGACGCCGTCTTTTAAGATAAAGGGGTCATTGTTTTCCGAGCCTTTTAATTGGGCGCACGCAAACCCGTTTCCGAATTCGATCCCCTTTACCGCGGGCACGCCGAACACAATATTGGCGATCCGGCTTTCCATGCCGTAAAAGAGATGCTCTCCTAATCCGGCCGGAAGACCGGTAATGCCGCATTCCACAATCCCGCCTACCGAATCGCAGTCCAAACGGGCTTTTTCGATCTCTTCCTTCATCTTTTCTTCCGCTTCGTCAGACAAAACGGGGAAGGTTCGGTTTTTGGTGACGTTTAACAGATCCGGCGTTAAGGAAACGAGGGGGTAAGGGGTATCCAAAAGGCCATGGAGCGCGTAGATATGAGCGCCGATGGTGATGCCCTTTTTTTGTAACAGCTGTAAACAAATGCCTCCGGCGATACATAACGGGGCGGTGAGCCGGCCGGAAAAATGGCCGCCGCCGCGGAGATCCACATCCTTTCCGTATTTCATACGGGCGGCGAAGTCGGCATGGGAAGGCCTTGGGATATCGGCGAGGTTGTTATAGTCCGACGACCGGGCGTTCTCGTTATAGATGGCGGCGTGGATGGGGTCCCCCGTCAATCGGTTTTGCTCATCCAGCCCGGAGAGGAAAACCGGCGTATCGCTTTCCTTGCGCTTGGTGGAGTAGGACGCCTTTCCCGGCGCCCGGCGCCCCATAAACTGAAAAAGCGCTTCCTTGTCGATTTGTTCCCCCGCGGGAAGGCCATTTAGGTGGCCGCCGATCTCGGCGTCATGGGATCCGCCGTAAATAGAAAGGCGAAGTTTCGTTCCGTAATAATCGCTCATAACCGTTCCTCCGTTAATTTATGATAATCCTCGAAAAACTGGGGGTAGGATTTATTGACCGCCTCGGCGTTTACAATGGTAACGGGACCCTTCGCGGCGGATGCCGCCACAGCGGCGGACATAGCGATGCGATGATCCGAAAACGAGGATACCGTTCCGCCTTGTAAGGGGCAGCCTTTCACCGTTAAAGTCCCATCCCGGTAGCTTCCTTTTCCGCCGAGGGATAAAAGCAGCGAAAGGATCGCTTCGATCCGGTCGCTTTCTTTCAGCTTAAGCCGCTCTACATGGAAAAATCGGGTGACTCCCTTGGCGCAGGCCGCCACAACCGACAGTATTGGGATCAGGTCGGGGATCATGCTCCCGTCAATGTCTATGCCGGATAAGGGAGCGGGAGATACGGTAACCGACTGTGGGGATGGGGCTACCTTAGCGCCGAACCGGGAAAGGATGGAAAGAATTTCTTTATCTCCCTGGGTGGAATCGAGGCGCAGTCCCGTCACCGTTACGGATCTTTTTCCAATTGCTCCGGCGGCGAGGAAAAAGGCGGCGTTGGACCAATCCCCTCCTACGGTGACGATTTTCGGGGAAGAAAGCCGTTTTTTCCCCAAGATCCGGTAGCAAAAGGGCGCTTCCTCTTTAATATTTGCGCCAAAGGTGCGAAGGGCGTTTACCGTCATATGGATGTATTCCGCCGACTCCACTTTCCCGGTCACCGAAAGAAGGCTTTCCCCTTTTGCGATGGACAGGGCGAACAAAAGGCCGCTGATAAACTGGGAAGAGACCGAGCCGTCGATGGAAAAATCGCCGGAAGAAAGGGTTCCCGAGAGAAAAAGAGGGTTTGTCCCTTGGGGAGAAAGATGGATTCCTTTGCTTATGAGCAGTTCATATAACGGGGACAAGGGGCGGGAAAACAGCCTTCCTTCGCCGTAAAAGTAAGCGTCTCGTCCCAAAGCGGCGGTTACAGGGAGCAAAAACCGAAGGGTGGAGCCGGATTCCTTGCAGAAAAGGGTTGCCGGTTCCTTCTTTGTTTCCCCGATGGGGGAGAGGAGAAAGCGATCGTTCTCCTTTTGGATTTTGGCTCCCAGGGCGGTGAGGCAATCCACCGTCGCCCGGATATCGTCGTTTTCCTTATCACAGAGGATTTCGGTGGGCGCGTCGCTCAGTGCGGCGCAGAATAAAAGCCGATGGGCTTCCGATTTAGACGGGATAGCGGCGACAGTTCCTCCGAGAGGTTTTGGCGTTAAGGTGATCTCCATTTATTTTTCCTCCCGTCCCGGCGCGAGAAACTCTTTTAATGCTTCTACCGGCACCGGTTCGATTCGACTGTCTCCGATACCATGGGGAACGACAAGAGAGAGGGTGCCTCCCGTCCGCTTTTTATCGGAAAGCATAACCGGAAGCAGCGCGTCGATCGTATAGGGACAATCGGTAGGAAGATGATAGTCCCGCAATACCTTTTCCAGACGAAGAACGTCCTCTTTGGAGCAAAGTCCGTGAGCCGCCGCTGTCCGGGTCACCGTCATCATGCCCATAGCCACGGCGCTTCCGTGGGAGATGGCAAAATCGGAAAGCCGCTCGATGCCGTGCCCCACAGTATGTCCCAAATTTAAAAGCCGCCGTCTTCCCGTATCCTTTTCATCCTCGGCGACAATCTCGCTTTTGATGGCGACACAGCGGGCGATGATCGCTTCGATGGAAAGAGACCGGTTTTCCAGCTTGGAAAAAAACGGTTCGTCGATCATGACCCCGTATTTGATTACCTCGGCGTAGCCGTCCGCCCAAATCTCCTTGGGCAGGGTGGAAAGGGTATCGGTATCGCACAGCACGAGGGAGGGCTGATAAAAGCTTCCCATGAGGTTTTTCCCGGCGGGGAGGTCAATGGCGGTTTTTCCGCCTACCGAGGAGTCCACCGCCGCGAGAAGGGTGGTGGGGATCTGGACAAAGGGGATTCCCCGAAGGTAACAGGACGCGGCAAAGCCGGTAAGATCCCCTACTACACCCCCTCCCAGCGCCACCATACAGTCGGTGCGGGTAAGCTTTTGATCCGCGCTTTCGTTGACGAGAGAAAGTAAGGTTTCGGCGTTTTTGGATGCCTCACCATGGGGGAAAACAAAAGTGGTGACGTCCAATCCCGCATTTTGAAGAGACTGTTTTGCTTTTTCACCATAAAGGGAAAACACGGTGTCATCGCTGACGAGCATAACTTTTTGGGGAGAAAGAAGAGCTTTGATCCGTTCCCCGAGAGAGGAAAGAAGACCGCTTCCGATGAAGATATCGTAAGATGGGGTCAGTGAAACAGTCAGTTTTTGCATAATCCGTCGGCGGCCTCCTTTGCTTTTTTCCCGTCTGTTAACAGTTTCTTCAGCCGGACCGGGTCGTTTTCCTTTAGGGCGTCTTTGTATTCATTGAGGGAGTGCACGATCTGCTCAATCTCGGTAATCAGACAATCCCGGTTTTCCAAAAACAGTTCGGTCCACATCTCTTCATTCAGCCATGCCACCCGAGTTAAATCTTTGTAGCTTCCCGCCGAAAATCCTTTGTGAGAAACGGCGGTAGGACTTTTGACGTAGGCGTTGGAGACTACATGCGCCAGCTGGGAGGTGTAGGCGATCATGCGGTCATGGGTGAAAGCATCCGAAAGGGTAAAGGCGCCGAAATTTGCCGGCGCAAACGCTTCCTTGAGGCGGGAAAGAAGGGCTTTATCCGTTTCGTTTTCCATGACCACCACCAAAGAGGATCCCTCAAAAAGGGAAGCGCCGGCGTTTTCAAAACCGGAAAACTGGGTTCCCGCCATAGGATGGCATCCCACAAAGGAAAACCCGTACTGCTTTGCCAGAGAAAATCCGATTTGACAGATCGTCCGTTTAATGCCGCAAAGGTCGCAAACCAGAGTGTGTTTATCCATAAAGGGAGCGTTTTCCTTTAGGTACTCGGCGGCGGCTTTCGGATAAAGGGCAAGAAGCAAAAGATCGCAGTCCTTTAAATTTTCTTTGGTTAGTTTTTGGTTCACGGCGCCCCATTCCATCGCGGCGTTTAAAACCGATTCGTCCCGGTCCGCACCGTAAACCGAAATGCCGGCGTTTTTCTTATAGGCTTTTGCCATAGAGCCGCCGATCAGCCCCAGTCCCACGATTCCTACTACCATGTTTTACTCCTTCCTTCGATTACTGCAAAGCGGCTCTCACTTTGTTTACCTTTTTCATCACCTGGTCAAATTGAGCCGGCGTTAAGGATTGCGGACCGTCGCAAAGGGCTTTTTGGGGATCGTTATGCACTTCGATCATCAGTCCGTCGGCGCCCGCGGCCGCTGCCGCCAGCGCCATAGGTTCCACCAGTCTGGCCAGTCCGGTGGCGTGGCTGGGGTCGACAATCACGGGAAGGTGGCTCAATTCTTTCAGCATAGGGACCGCCGAAAGATCCAGCGTATTTCTCGTATAGGTCTCGAAGGTCCGGATGCCCCGTTCGCATAAGATTACGTTTTCGTTGCCGCCGGCCATGATGTATTCGGCACTC
Source organism: uncultured Clostridia bacterium (assembly GCA_944387915.1). Taxonomy (GTDB): domain Bacteria; phylum Bacillota; class Clostridia; order Oscillospirales; family Ruminococcaceae; genus CALXGT01. The sequence continues at coordinate 710 of CALXGT010000053.1, read as the reverse complement.
ATTAAAAGCTCCTTTAAGGTATTTGCCAGTCCCCGTTTCAGCAAAATGGGCTTTTTGGTTTTACCCAGCTCTTTGAGAAGCTCGAAGTTTTGCATATTCCGGGCGCCTACCTGGATCACATCAACATCCTCGAACAAGGGGAGATGGTTGGCGTTCATAATTTCCGTCACGATGGGGAGACCGGTTTCCTTTTTCGCTTCCAAAAGAAGCTCGATACCGTCGGCTTTTAACCCCTGGAAATCGTAGGGGGAGGTCCGGGGCTTGAAAGCGCCGCCCCGAAGGAAGGAAGCGCCGGAAGCTTTTACCGCCTTTGCCACCTCTAAGATCTGTTCTTCGCTTTCTACCGAGCATGGTCCGGCGATGACGGTAAAGGTCCCGCCGCCCACAACGTGATCTCCCACCCGAATCTCGCTGTCGTCGGGATGGAACTTCCGGTTGGCGCTTTTAAAGGGCTCGCTGATATGTTTAACGCTTTCGACGCAGTCCATACCCAAAAGCACGTTGTCATCGATTTTCGAAGTGTCGCCGATAAGGCCGACAACGGTCTGAAATTTTCCTTCCCATACTCTGACTTCCACTCCCTGATCGGTGAGGTAGTGGCTCAAAGATTCTATCTTTTCTTTCGGGGTTCCGTTTTTGAGTACTGCAATCATACCATTTTCTCCTTCAAATTTCATTTTAACAAAAATAAAAAATCGGGTTTAACAGTG
>CALXGT010000052.1 GCA_944387915.1 uncultured Clostridia bacterium | reverse complement strand
GCTTTTAGATGAAGCGGCGCTATTTTCGGAAGCTTTCTTTCGTCAGGCGGCGGCGAGATGTTCGGTGGAAGGCGCGAAGCTTTGGATGAGCTGCAATCCGGAAAGTCCGGATCACTGGCTGTATCGAGATTGGATCCAAAAGAAGAAGGAGAAGCGGCTTTACTATTTTCATTTCACCATGGAGGACAATCCTTCCTTGTCCAAAGAAACAATAGCGCGGTACCAGCGGATGTTTACCGGCGATTTTTACAAGCGATATGTATTGGGGCTTTGGACCGCGCAAAGCGGATTGGTGTATCCGAATTTTTCGTTAAAGGCACATGTTTTCTCCGAAGAGATGTCGTTTCCTTTCTATTTGGTTTCTATTGACTATGGCATCAAAAATCCATGTTCTATGGGGCTTTGGGGAGTGCGGGACGGCGTATATTATCGGGTCAAAGAAAGCTATTACGACGGCAGGGCAAAGGGGGAGCGCACCGACGAAGAGCATTATCGGGCCTTGAAGGAATTGATCGGGGAGAAAAAAGTTTCCTTTATTGTTATTGATCCTTCGGCGGCCAGTATGATCGCGTTAATCCGGGGGAAGGGGGAATATCCGGTCAAAAAGGCGGACAATCGGGTAAAGGAAGGAATTTTGCGGGTGAGCGAATACTTGAGCTTAGGAAAGCTGAAGATCCATGAAAGCTGTAAAGATTGCATCCGGGAATTTTCGCTATATCGCTACGACCGGGAGGGGAGTGGGCGAGTGGTAAAAGAATACGACCACGCCATGGATGAGATCCGGTATCTGCTGATGACGGCGGGGGAACAGAAAATCGGATTTTTTTCGTTTCAGTAAAGGAGGCTTTGATTTGATTCAAAAGAAGGCTTGGGCCGGCGCGTTTTTTCACGGGGAGGCGGAAGCGCTTACCCGGGAAGAAATTTTGGCGGAATATATTAAGGATTGGCTTTTATCCGAAAAACGTCGGGAGATGGAGACGGGACGGCGGTATTATTTTAATCAAAACGATATTAAGGAAAGGAAGCGATGGATGATTGGAGGCAGCGGGGAGCTCATTGAAGATCTAAGCGCCAACAATCGGAGGATTTCCCACAATTTTTTAAGAAAGCTTATTGATCAGAAAGCCCAGTATCTTTTTGGAAGGGATTTCAGCATTTCCGCTAAAAACGAAATGTTTGCCCAAAAGCTCAACGATATTTTTGATCCCAGCTTGCGGGCAACGATGAAAAACGTTTGCAAAGAAGCGGTCATGAAAGGGGTAAGCTGGTTATTTTGCACGGTAGAAGAGGGGAAGATCGGATTTCAAAAGCTTTCGTCGGAAAACATTATCCCTATTGAGGATCGGGGAAAGCTTACCGGCGTTCTTTCTTTGTATCAAAAGGAATGCTACAGCGGAAAAAAGCGGAAGCTTCAAACCTTTGCCGAATATTGGAGCGGGGATGGGGTAGAAACCTTTCTTTACCAAAACGGAGAGCTCATTCCCGATGTATTTACCGAAAAACGTCCCCATTTTATGATTGATGGACAGGGGTATAACCTTCGATCCCTTCCGTTTATTCCCTTTCCGTACAACGAAGAAGAGGTGCCCTTAATTCATTTTATCAAAGAGCTGATTGATGACTATGATCTTCTCAAATCGGAGGACACCAACACGCTTTTGGAAAATCCCGGCGCGCTTTTGGTGCTAAAAAATTACGACGGCACCGATTTAGGGGAATTTCGGAGAAATTTAAGCCGGTACAAAATCGTCAAGGTGTCGGACGACGGGGGGATTACTGTAGAACGAACTCCCAACGCGACATCCTCCATAATGTCCCACCTTTTGACCGACCGAAAGGACATTTACGAGCTTGGGCGGGGCGTAGATACCCAAAACGAACAGCTTGGTACCGCCAGCGGTGTTGCGATGCGATTTTTATACACCGATTTGGATTTGGATTGCAGCGGGATCGAAAGCCAGTTTAAGGCGGGATTCGCGAAAATGGTAGAATTTATCGCGTTTTGCTTACAGATTTTCGGAGAGGGGGATTTCGTGGGGGAAAAGGCGGAAATTTTGCTCAACCGGGACATGATCTCCAACGAAGGGGACGCCATAGAGCAATGTATCCAGTCTCAGGGCATGTTATCTCAGAAAACCATTCTTTCCAATCACCCATGGGTTACCAATATCGAGGAAGAAATGGAGCAGATTGCAAAAGAAAACAGGCAGGCGCAATCGTAACGGATGTTATTTTTTCGGGCATTTCCAAACGGGCGACGTTATCGAAAGACAAAGGGAAATCGTCCCGAAAAAATCAAAATAAAAGGAGGGAGAGTTTTGGAAGAGAACAACCGGCAGGATGTCTTAAGCGAGGGGCGCCCCGATTCCGATGAGGAGAAACAGAGGTTGATGCTTCAGCTTTTGTTCGCCAGAGGAAAAAGCAGCGACGACGAATATTTAGCGTATCGATTTTTGTCGCAGGCGGTCTTTGATGAGCATGGGGTTTTACAAAACGGAGATGCGCTTTTAACGGACGCGAAAGAAAAGTATCCCCGCTTTTTTAAACCGGAGGTTTCGTTTGCGACGCCGGCTTTTTTTGGAAAAGAAACGGTGTCGCCGGGAGAAAAGCCTAAATTGAGCTACAAAGAGAGGGTCGCTTTATACCGAAGGGATCCGCAGACGTATCGAAAATATTTTCAGCGCTAAAAGGAGAGAAATATGGATCATTTGAATGTAGTAAACGAGTTAATCAATCCCGTAGTGATGGGAGACTTGGTAAACGAGACTTTGGAAGGCAATATGCAGTTTTCCTCCCTTTGTAAAATTGAGAGTACGCTTTTAGGCCGGGTTGGAGATACGGTTTTGGTTCCCAAATACGCTTACATTGGAGACGCGGCCGACGTAGAAGCCAACGCGCCCATTCCTTTGGTGGATTTCGCCGCGGAAAACGAAAGCGTCACTATCAAAAAGGCGGGAAATGGCGTTACCTTAAGCGACGAGAGTCTGCTTTCCGGGTACGGGGATCCGGTGGGAGAAGCGGTCAAGCAGCTTTCCCGATCCATCGCGCAGAAGGTAGACGGGGATGCGTTTGCTGCTTTACAGGAAATTTCCGAGGCGATGACCGTCACCCTTTCCACTACCCTTTCCGCGGATGGCGTAGCGGACGCGTTAGTTAAATTCGGCGAAGAGCAGGGGGAGAAGATTCTTTTCGTGGCGCCGGAACAGATGGCGGCGATTCGAAAAACCGAGGAACGAATCAAGGAAAGCGACAATTTCGAGAAGCTTTCCCTGCTTCATGGTTGTCGGGTCGCGGTATCCGAGCGGATCCAAAAGGATTCCGACGACGGTACTTACACGGACTTTATTGTGATGCCCGGCGCCTTGGCGCTGTATCTCGCAAAGGATACCTTAGTCGAGGCGGATCGAGACATTGTCAAAAAGAACACCATTATCACGGCGGACAAGCATTATGCCATCCATCTGGCGGATGAGAGCAAGGCGGTTAAGCTGGTATGCAAGGCTTAGAGCGGTTTTTACAGGCGGTGATGATCCTGTCACCGGATCAGGATCGTAATGAAATTACGGCGGCGGCAGAGCTCTATTATCAAATGGCGGCGGATTATATTGGAGAAGATCCCCTTCCCGATGGACTTCTATTGGCGGCGGCGGAGGACTTTTTAGCCTTTCTTCAAAATGGTGGGGATCTTTTCTCCGCCGTCAAGGCGGGGGACCTTTCCCTTTCGTTCAAGGACGGACAAACCGCTTTCCGGAAAGCTGCCGCAGGCTACCGGAAGGTACGGTGGTAATATGGTGGCTGACGCGCTCAAAACGCTTTTTCGGGACAAAATGACGGTATTCGTTTACCAAAGGGAGAAACAGGAAGGGCGGACGGTAGAAAAAGAGATGGTTTTCGCAAAAGGAATTCCTTGTTACCTAAGTTTTCAAAATGAAACAATACGGGAAGACGGACTCACTTTTTTTCGGCTCACCGGAACGGTTTTTTATCCGTTTGGGGCCGAAATTCCCGCCGACAGCAAAATCAAGGTGCTAAAGGAAGGCAAAGAGTATACGTTTTCTGTAAGCGGAGAGCCGAGAAAATATCTTACTCACGGGGAATTGACGGTACAAGGGGAGGAGGCGCTTAAAAGTAGAAACGATTCACAGTAAAATCCTTTCCGCTTTGGCTGCGGCTTTTCCGGACACCCCTTGTTTTACCGAGACGGTGAAACAAAAGCCTTCGGGTCAGGTATTGGTTCTCAACGAGAAGGAAACAAAGCGGGAGAAGGAACTTGGCAAACGGTACCGGTTTTCCGCAGACTATGAGGCGACCCTTTTTCTCGAAAAACGGGATCATGTAGCGGCTTTACAACAAGGGGAGACGCTTTTTTCGGTTCTTGCGCCTTTTGCCGCCGGAGAAACAAAAATAGAACCGAAAGAGGATCAGGTTACCGCCTTTTTTACCATAAGAGGAATCGGCTGGATCCAAAAAGAGGAAGAAGACGGTATCATGGAGCGGGAGAAAATTTTAGTTACCGTGAGTCAGAGAAAGGACGGATAGATTTGGCGGGAGGAACCTTTTTAACGCAAAATAAGATACGCCCCGGTGTATACATCAACTTTTTGTCCCAGGAAACGCAAAACACTTTCAGCGAACGGGGAACGGTTTTACTCCCCTTAGCGCTTCCTTTTGGACCGGAGGGGACAATAGTATCCATCGACAGGGACACGGATGTTTTTCAATTACTTGGCATTTATGAGGATGATCCTTCTTTGTTTTTACTTCGGGAAGGGGCCAAAAGAGCCAAAAAGATTCTCCTCTATCGGTTGAATACCGGAGAAAAAGCGACAGCAACCGGGGGAACATTGACGGCCACGGCACGGTTTAGCGGCAGTTACGGCAACCGCTTTTCTGTTTCGGTCAAGGAAGGCGACGGCAGTTTTACGGTGTCTGTGCTGTTAAACGGCAAGGAGGAAGAAAAGATGGAGGCGGTGGATACAGAGGGCTTGCACAGCGCTTTCATCGATTTTTCCGGTACCTTATCGGCGGGAAGCTTTTCTCTTTCCGGAGGGACCGATGGGGAAGAGGATTACGAGGGCTTTTTTGACCAGGCGAAGACCGCTTCCTTCGACACCTTTGCTTTGGCTTGCGAGGACACGGGAATTAAGGAGCAGGCAGTTTCCTTTGTAAAAGAGATGCGGGAGACGGAAGGAGTTAAGATCCAAGGGGTACTTTCGGATACGCAAGCCGATTACGAGGGCATTATTTCCGTTAAAAACGGCGTGATCCTATCGGATGGGACGGTAGTCTCCAAAGAAGAGGCGACGGTTTACTTTGCGGCGATGACGGCGGCAGCCCAGGTCAATCAATCCAACACCTACGATACGTACGACGGCGCGGCAGCTGCATACGGAGAATTTACCGGCTCGCAGATCGAGGAGTACTTAAAACAAGGGCAGATCGTTTTCGTAGGAAAAGGAGATCGGGTAGTCGTAGAAAAAGACATCAACACCTTTACCTCTTTCACTTCGGAAAAAGGACAGATCTTTTCGAAAAATCGCCCTTTGCGGGTGCTGGATGGATTAGCGAAAGACATTCGTACCATTTTCGAGAACGGGTATATTGGAAAGGCCCATAACACGCCGGATGGCAGGCGGTTATTAAAGGCGGATATTCTCTCTTATCTCCGTACCTTAGAGGATCTCGGAGCGGTTTTATCCGTAGAGGAAGAGGATATTTCGGTTTTAGAAGGGGAGACGGAGGACAGCGTCGTCGTAGAGCTTTTGGTGCAGCCGGTAGACAGCATGGAGAAGCTTTACGTCACCGTCGTCGCGGCGTAAGGAGGAATCGGTTTGGCGTATTTACAGGCACAAAATTTAATCAGCGGCCAGGAAGGGAGAGCGTACTGTCAGCTTGACGGGAGAAACGAGGAGCTTTTATACCTCAAGGACATTGTCGCTACCGTAAAAAAGAAAAAAACGGCGGTTCGCACTCTCGGAAAAAGGGGAGAGCAGTATCGCGCCGCCGGCTTCTCCGGCGAAGGGAAGATGACGGTCTACTATGTTTCCGGCTACTTTCGAAAGATGATGCTCGATTATATGAAAACGGGGCAGGATCTATATTTCGATATTGTGGTCATCAATGACGATCCTTTATCAAGCTTCGGCGCGCAGACGGTGATTTTGAAAAACTGCAACCTGGATTCGGTCGTGTTAGCGAAGTTAGACGTCAAAAGCGAGGCATTGGAAGAGGAATTGTCCTTTACCTTCGAGGACGCGGAGATCACCGAGAGCTTTCAGTAAGGAGGCAATATGGATATCAAGGCATTTTTAGCGGAAAACGTCGGGGAGAAAAGGCGGGAGACTTTTCCTCTTTCGGATCGCTTTTTGCAGGATGAAAAGCCGGCGCAATTTTGCGTTCGGGGAATCAGCGAGGGGGAAAACGAGGCGATTCGTCAAAGCGCGTATTATCAGAAAAAGGATGGTACTACGGGGATCCAAAGGGATCTTTACTACAAGAGACTGGTAGCGGCGTCTACGGTAGAACCGGATTTAAAAAGCGACGCTTTATGGAAAAGCTGGGGCGTATATTCGGCGGAGGCGCTTATTGATCGGATGTTTACCGCGGGGGAGTACGCGACGCTTCTCTCCAAGGTATTATGGGTCAACGGGTTTTCCAAAAGCGATGAGGCGTTGAAAAATGAGCTAAAAAAAGAATTCGCCGGGGAGACGGCGAATTAGGGTACTTATATTTTTTGTTTTGTCGGCTTGGGATTCTCCCGTCCCAATTCGCGGCCTTTAGCCGAAAGGAAAAGGCGTTGGTTTGCGCGATGGCAGAGCTTTGGGCAGAAGGATAGGAGGAAATATGGATTTTTATGAATATGAAGCGCTTTTTTCCCGTTTATTCTCTTCCTTGTCCTTTCCGTTTTTTCCAGGAGAGGAGCAAGGCGAGATTTTTGTACCGGATCTTTTAGACCAAACAGCGGATCCTCTTTCCTTCGTTTCTTTAAAAAGCGTTCAACAATCGGATTCATCCCGGGAAGCTTCTTTTGAGGCGCAAGACACTTTTTTTCGGATGTTTTCAGAGCAGGCATTTGCCCAAAACGCATTTTTTGATTCTGTGTATCAGAAGGAGAATTACCCGTCACTTTCTTTGGATGCGTCGTCGTCCTTTTCCTCATTTCCCTTTTGGCAAAAGGATGAGTCCAGGCAGATTACCGAAAACCACACCTTTTCTCCCAATATTTCGGTGAACGCTACCTTATCCGATCAAAGTACGGCGCAGGAACTGATTTCTCTAATCGAGGATCAGCTTTATCGGGAGCTTTTGGCGATGAGCGAAGGAGGAAGGTAGTATGACGATCCAACTGGGGACGATTATGTTTCCTATTTTACCGGAGAGTTTTACCGTTACCAAAGAAGGAAACGGGGGAATTTACCGTTTGGCGGATGGGGAGGAGATTTCATACACCGCAAAAGGGGGCAGAAAGAAATTTTCTTTTTCCGGCTTTTTTCCCAAGACGGTTTCAGCGGAAACCTGCGCGCAGATCGAGGAGCATGTGGAAAAGGGGGACGTCCTTTCTTTTTCCGTTTTTGGAGGAAACTATCCGGTTTCTCTCTTTGTAACGATCGCTACTTTTTCCGTCACCGAACGGGCGGGAGAAGAGGGAGTTTCTTTTTCTCTTACGCTTACGGAGCACAGGGGAAAAAGCCTTTCCGATCGGCAGACCGGCGACCGGCTGTCGGCGGCGGGGGCGGTAAGACAGGAAGAAGAGAAAAAGGAAGAGTCGGTTATTCTTTACACAGTAAAAGCGGGAGATACCCTTTGGGCAATTGCCAAACGGTATCTTGGAGATGGAAGCCGATATCCGGAGATTGCCTCGGATAACAACATTCAAAATCCCAACCTGATTTTCCCCGGCCAGGAGGTGCGGATACGGATATGCTGATTACCATACAGACACAAAGGGAATTATTGGTTCCGGAGACGCTCACGTTAACCGAAAAAGAAAGTTCCAGCGCCGGGTATTTGGAGTTTTCCGTCCTTGGGGAATCTATGTTTTCTCTCGGCGAGGAAATTTCCCTTTTAGTGGATGGTGAGATGGTTTTTTATGGAAGGATCTTTCAAATTCAGCGGGAAGGAGAACGTCAGTACGTTTTGGCATATGATTTGAGGAGATACCTTCTTTACCGGGACACCAAGGTGTTTTCGGCCGGGCTGTTAAAAGACCGGATCTATATGCTCTTGGGGGAGAGAAATCTTCCGGTGGGAGAAATTTCTTTGAAAAACGTATCCCTTCCCGCTGTGGTTTACGATCAAAAGACAATTTTTTCCATGTTTTCCGACAGCTTCAGGGAAGCGAATCGGGGAGGCTCCTATCCGGTTTTGTACACAAGGGGAAAAACGCTTCAATGCAAGGAGCGGGATGCGCTTCTTTTGTCCTTTCGTGCAACGCGGGGAGAGAATATTCTTCGCTACCGTACGGAAGAAGAAATTTTGTCCGATACCTTTAACCGGATTCAGCTGGTTCAAAAACAAAGGGCGACAGGGAGACGAAGTTATTTTGTCGTTGAAGATCCAAATACCATCCATCAATGGGGAATTTTACAGTACAGTGAGAACGTTTTACAAGCGGCGACCAAGGCGCAGATTTACGACAGCTTACAAAGCCTTATCGCGGAAAAGAATCGACCGCTTACAGAGCTTTCTCTCACTGTGATCGGCGATTTTTCCTGTCGGGCGGGAATGTCAATTGAGGTGGACGTTTGGGATGAGCGGGTAAACGGCGTATACCAAATCAAGGAAGCGACCCACACCGTTTCGGAAGGAAGCTATACGACGACCCTCAAGGGAGAGAGGTGGAAGGTATGATTGGAGAACTGATTCGGGAATTTTCCAACATCGATCGACCGGAAGAAGCACAAATCCTTTTTGGTACAGTATCCGGAGAAAATCCTCTTTCCGTTTTTGTGGATGAGCGGTTTACCCTAACGGGGGAGCATTTAATTTTCCCATCCTATTTAAATGAGAAATCCTTATCCATTTACGGAAGCCATACGGGAACGGGGACGATCGGCGAAAAAATCGCTGCGGGGGATATTTTAATCCTCCTTGCGGCGAAGGGACAATATTTGGTGATCGGAAAGGCGGGAAATTATGGCGACACAGACCAGTACTCCATTACAGTCGGGGAGTAAAAGCTTTCGAATCGATTTTAATCAAAACCGGCTTTCCGGCATGGTATCCGGAAAGGACTTTATTTTACAATCGGCGGCGGCAATTTTATCCACCGAGCGGTTTTGTTACGCCATTTACAGCGATAACTACGGAAATGAGCTTTTAACAAAGCTTCAGCAGGGGGAAGAGATATCAAAAGAGCAGGCGAAACGTTTCGTCGAGGAAGCCCTTTCCGTCGATCAACGCATT
>CALXGT010000051.1 GCA_944387915.1 uncultured Clostridia bacterium | reverse complement strand
TCGCTTTCTCCGGTAGCGTTCATTCCATCGGGAGACCGTCCAAAAAGCTTGGTCATCGGATAATGACTGGCGCCGCAGAGATTTAAGCACATGGATTCAAACACCTGGGGCAGTCCGCCGAAACTATACTGCGTGTTTGTGAGCTTGTCTCCTTTGTTTACCAGCTGTACGCCGAAATTAGACGTCAAAACGCTTTGTGCCTGCATCACGTTCCAAAATCGGCGTTGTGCATCTCCGGATGTAATGGAAAAAAGCGCGTCGAGGTTTTGCACTTCCATGGTATTTAAGTTGGCTCTAAACGTTAGCGCCGCCATATTGGCCGCAACGTTGTCGTGCGCCACCACATCTTTGTATAGCGCTTCGATCTCGCTTTCTCCCCAATACAGCTCCGCGATTTTTTCAAGATAAGGAAGCTCTCTTCCCGTAAACCGTAAAATTCGGGAATGATGAACCCTTGCCACCATCCGCCCCTCGGCGTTATTGATAGAATAAAATTTCGGAAGGTTGAAATCGGTGTCTCCCATATCAGTGACAAGCTCCATTTCTGGCATTACCCCGCACCAGCGGTCTAAAACATAAATTCCCGCAAAGCTTCCGGGGTAAACGGTTTCTAAATCCAAAGGCTGATCCAATATATTTTCTTGCCCTCGAATCATGATCAGCCCCGCGGCGCCGCCGTATAGTCTTCCCCATCGAAGTCCTTCGGAAATTTGCTCCCGCACTCTGGTTTTTCTTTCTTCCGTTCGAAGCTCTTCTTGCTGCTCCGGCGTAATCTCCCCTTTGACTGTGTACCACTCCCGCAGCATATCATCAACCATCAGGCCTACCACGTTTTGTACTACCCAGTTGTCACGATAAAGGGAGTTAAGCAGCGCATAGTTATCCGTCATCCGAGTAAGAGGATACTCGGTCGCCTCTAACGGACTTTGCGATCCATACCCCAAACGGAAAAGAGGATTGGAAAATGCGTCCGCTGTCTGTATTCTTTTTTGCTTATTTCGCCTTGACATTTACTCAAACCTCCAATCCGGCAAGTAGTTGATATAGTATCGCAAAGCGTCCAGCGCGTGATCCTGCTGTTTTACCGGCTTTTCGGTTCCGCCTTGCGCCGCTTTAGTATCCCATGAATAGGTGCCAAGCTCCCCGATCAATCCGTCACAGTTTTTTTGATGAATCAAAAGCTTTCGTTGTTTGAGCATTACTCCCGTCTTACGTATGCCATCTAAAACATCATTGGTGGCGGGGATTACATATAGCCCCCGACGCTGTAACGCCAAAATAAAAGACGCCGCTGACGGGTCTACAATGATAGGACAAAATCGGTTTTCCAAAAAAGCCATCATATCGTCGGCATACTCTTCATCGGTTTTTTGCCTTTGCTCCTCTTTGCTGTCCCATCGGTATTCCCGGTTTACAAGGATTTTTTCCCCATCATCGTAAATATCAAGAAAAATGCATGGATTTGTCGTTCCGTAGTCGCAGGAAACAAAACGGGTGTACCGGCTTAGTATATCGATCGGGGGATCGGAATAAATATTCTCCGTGGAATCAAACATATCATAGATCAATCCGTCTCCCATGACCCAAAGGCCCTGGATAAAGCGCTGATAAAAAACGCCGGCATACATTCCGCGATATCGCGCTTTTGTTTCTTCTGAAAGCCCCGGATTGTCGTCCATCGTAAAATGAATGTGCAAAACGTTTTTTTCTGTCGATTTCTCTATCCATTCTTTTTTGAACCAGTGAAGCGGGCTGTCCGGGTTGCAGTTAAACCAAAGCTTTGCCCCTTCTACCGAGCAACGGGCGAGTGCTTGCTCTACAAAAGAGCGCGGCATTAAGGCCACTTCGTCCAACAATACGCCGCCTAACGTTACGCCTTGGATCAATGCGGCGCTGCTTTCGTCTCTGCCGCCAAACAAATAAAAATGGTTTTCTTTTTCTCCCCGTTTTACGGTAATTACATGCCCGCTGCGATTATATCGTAAAGAAAAATTTTGTTGAATGTATTTGGTCGCCAAAAGCGGCCTGACGAGGTTTCTTTCTACCGCCCCCACCGATTTACCGCAAAAAGCAAACGCGCATCCGGAAAAGCAACTCATCGCCCACAAAAGAAACGAAATAGACATCATTGAAGTTTTCCCCGACCTTACCGCGCCGTCGCAGATCAAAGCATCGTAGCTTGTGTATGGGAATTTAAAAATTTGTTTTTGCTTACTTGATATCGCCATTTTTAAACTCCTCTTTGATAGCTTTTGTGATGGGATCATCTTCGCCGGAAGACGAAATGACCGCTCCATCCTCTCCAATCAGCTTTAAAAGCTCTCGAAACGCGATAACGTCTCCATCTTGCGCCGCCCGAACAATTCCCGCGACCATCAACATCATATTGTCGATGTCTTTTGGATCGACGCCATCCCGCGCAAGTTTTTTCCATTTTCGAAGATCAGAAACCGGAAGCTCCAAAAAGATTTTCGCGCACTCTTTAGCGGTCTTTTTTGCCCGACGTGCTTTTCCGCTGGCTTTACCGCCTTTGGACGCAAGTTTTTTCTGTTCTTCTTCGGTTAGCTTATTCATCGGTTTTAGATTTTTTGTTCCGTTTGCCGGCATCTCACCACCTTCTTTTTTTGAAAATGAAAAACAGAAAAGCAGCCCTTTCGGACTGCTCTCCCTTGGAGGATACATCTGTATGATACCAATATAGCACCTTTTTTTGGCTCTGGGGGATCATTTTTCGCTTTTTTCCCCAATCCCACCCTCTTGATTTCTCCTATTCCAAGCTCACCCATAATGCCATGATAGTTCACTTTTTTGGCTCTGGGGGATCATCTTTCGCCATCAATCCAAAATTTTGCGCCACCAAATAGATAAATTCCCGGTGCCAACGTTTGGCGGAAACATCGGAGCAAGGAATTTTCATCGCCGCTCCATTGATAGTATGAGTTTTATCCCAAAAAACAAGCTGAATTACCTTGATTCTGTCCGGCCCGTTAGGCAAAGAGTATGTATATGTCACAGCGTCCCGTACCGCCTCATATTCTTTTTTCTGGATTGGTGGCAATTCCCGAAGCGCCGACGCGGCAGTAGGATCCGACCGCTTCCCGTTGCCCCCGCGAGGCATTCCGGTAATCTGCGAAGAAATCGACGGATACCGCATTAAATCGTGCTGGATTTTAAGCGACGGATACCTTCGGATCATACTTTTTACATAACTCCACCATCCGTATCGTGGCTTACTCATCGGCATCACCGTCCATTCTCGCGCCACATCGAGGGCAGTAATTATAATTCAGAATACTTACTGCATAGTGTTCATACCCGCAAACAGAGCACTTGCTGCCCTCGATTTGCTGTCTCCAATCCTCAAAGCAACTTTCCCATCTACCATGCACCACTGGGGCAACATCGGCGGCGGGTGCTGTCCGTATACAAGCAATTACATCTCCAACCACAAAAGATCGACGCGGAAAACTATGTTTACTCGCTGCCTTTTGTTTGCTGATTTCTTGCAACAAAGCTTCTCGATCAATATATTCAGCCATTGTTTTCCCTCTCTTTCAACGCTTCCTCTGCGGCTTCACGGGTGGGGAATACAGTTTTTCCAAAATCAGAAAACGGGATCATCAAAGCGCTGCAAGCAAAACACCCTTCTTTGCTAATCTCTATCCTACGTATTTCATGACTATTTACGCCGCAAAACGGAAACATAGAATAAACGATATCGCCCGCCTTACACGGCAGCACCACGCACCGGCCTTCTCGGTCAGCTTCCGCAAGCTCACGAAGACGGTCAACCCCTTCACGCTCTGCATATCGCATGATGATGTATCGCCCTTCTCGATCAGCCTTAACCAGATCCCGCAAGCGGTCAAGATCGTAATCGTCTCCGAGAATGTCCTCAATGAATTTAAGCCGTTCCCACGTTTTCTTTTGATCGCACGCTCCATCTTTGCAAGGTATTTCTTTACACATGGCAATATCGCAAAAGTTTCCGTCAAATGTTATCCGCTCCACGTTCATCTCTCCTTTCTCATCTGCATTCATTGCCATATGATTTTGGTCTTCCTCGATTGTACCGATTGGCTGGTAATCCCCTTTTTACTCGAAAATATCGGATCGATGTCCTGTGATAGTTCATTTCTTTCCCGATTTCGTAATCGCTTTTTCCTTGATGGTATAAAGCAAGAATTTTATTTTCTTCGTCTTTAGTCATACTTTAACCCCTCAACCGATTTTCCAGCCTTTTTTTCTTTTCCTGCTTATACTGAAAAACAAGATCTTCACATTCATGCAAAATCATCATTTGATCCAGCATAATCAAAACATCCGCTATTTCCTCTGCAATATGATCCTGATTTGTAGCGCCTCTCGCGTGTTTGCAAAGCTCTTTTTGCAGCTCTGCCATTTCTTCAAAAACCATTAACGTCTGCGCTTCTGGCCCATACTTTGACAGTGCAAGCCGGTATAATTCTTTTTCACTCATTTTCTAACCCCCTCAACCGGTTTCCCAGGCAGTTCCGGAAGCGGCATCCAGTGAGTAACAAAATTACTCCCCAGCGGTGATCCGTCCATCTCTTGAAGCGCATTTATGTCCATATCACAATCAAGATGCCATATTTTCTGATCGTGGTCGTAAAGCGCACTTGTCACTATCTGTCTTTCAATGTCATCATCGTATACATATGAAAGTGTCAAACCGACAGATACCAGATATCTATCCCATTGCCCGTTATCTGCTTTTTGAGGAAGATTTCCTCCTTCCACACTCACCCATTCACTTATACCACATTTTCTATCCGGTTTTCCGTCCATATCCCGCAGCTGGTCCAACGTCAAAGGCTTTCTTAATTTTTTCTTATTCCTTCCGCACCCGTTCATTTCGTGGCACACACCGCCGCAATGTTCACACATTGGCACCAAAAGCCCTTTCAGCTCCGGAGTTGCTTTTTCTGCCAGCTCGCAGATCCTTTTTACTACATCGCGCGTTTCGGGGGCTGCAAGCCCGCACAAGCGTTTATTTGCTATCACCTGTAGTTCTTCTGCGTTAACGTCCCAAATCATCGATACAGGCGCGTCCTGCCGCGCTACGTTGCGATCGTAGTCATCCTGTCTGTCATTTCGCCGGCTCTTGATATAAGGCTGGGCGTGAATATGGCGAGCAAGATGTACCGAAACCCACGACGGCAAGCCCTCAAGGTAAAAACTGTATGTAAGGTACCGGATCGGACTGTGCCTCGCTTCCAAAATTTTATGTTTCCACTCGCTGTCAGGCATCGTTACCGGCTTTTTCCCTACGGTCACCAGCGCCCGGCGCTTGACTTCCATCCAGTCATCGTCTGTAGGCGCTTTTATAAGCGTAATTTTTGCCATCATCTTACCACCTCGCACATGGCTTCCAGATCGCGGATCAATTTCCGGGCCTCTTTGATCGTCAAAAATAAAATCCCGTTTTTGGCCCTGATCGTATCCACCGATATCCCAAAAGCCAAGGATCTATCGTCAGGCGGATTGTAAAATCCGTACCGTTCTCCGCCTAAATCGACGCAAAGGATTTTGTAGTTTTTCTCAATTTTCAAAATCGCAGCTTCGGTCATAATTTTCCACCCCACTGTTCCGCCATAGCCTTGGCGATGCCAGAAAATGTTTTACTTCTTACGGTTGCGCACCTACTGTACGAATCTTCCCAACACCTAATCTTACCGCTCGGAGTAACTCCATACATCGCGGCATTGTTCGGTTTGCTCGCGCGATATGTAGGCTCAAGAAGCGGCAGGTTTTTAATCCAAAGGCAGGTGCGCTTAGTAACAAAGTTTTCTTTATCATCTTCGCCATCCGAAAACATATACGGGTGAATAATTTGGTCGGCTTTTCTGTACGCTGTATTCATATATCCTACGGGATTTTCCACGGCAATTCGGTATATCGGCGCACACATAAGCTGCACAAAAAACACCGCCGCTTTTCCGCGCAATTTCCATCGTTCGCACACTTTTTCAGCCGGCGAACATTTCAAGCTGAACGAACGATTAGCCACGTTCGACAGATATGTACACGGCGGGTGTGCAATCAGCAAATCCCACTTAGGAATACTAATCGTTGCGCCGCTCGCGGTTATCATCTGCCCCCCCTCAACGGCTTTAAGCGCGTCGCACTGCAAGTGCCACTCTGGATGTCCGCCGGAACAAGGAATGATATCGCAACTGTACGCTTCATGGCCTAATGCTCTAAACGCTTTGCATACTTCTTGCGATTCTTCGCACGCAACTAAAACTTTCATCCCACTCCCTCGCTTTCTTCGATTTCCACCTCTACCCGCGGATTTTTCGGATCAACTAAAAAATTGTCCGTAAATTTTAAAATTTGATCCCATCCGTCATTTTTCAAAATCTTGCACTCGACCAAAGCGTCTTGAATAAATTTCTTGGCAAAAGCGACGTTGTCCTTGTCCCTTCGCCGTGAAGGCTCCACCCATAAGTACCGCATAATAACCGGTCGGGAAATTTTCACTTTCCCCATCTGGGTCTTTGCCATAAACCCGATGACGTTTTGCGCCTGCTTTTTCATCGCTGCCGCTTTATACTTCCCAGCCTTACCTCGCTCTGCATTAACGTATTCGTTCAACCCGGGAAGGATCCCGGGTATGACAAACTTGTACTTAGCCATCTATGTACCCTCTTTCTCACTCTCGTCTTCAGATCCAAAAATTTTAGGGATCTCCATGCTCATACGCTCAAACTCTTTCAAGTCATAAGACGTACATTCTCCGGATTTTTGATTTTCGGCTTCAAAAATCCCGCGCTTGATCCGATCGACTATAATCGCCTTCGCATATGACCATCCCGCTTTTTTCTTTTCCGCCTGCTCTATCGCATAGCAAAAAAGAGTAAGCTTCGCACCCTGCGAAAATAGATTTCGCAGTTCGTCCTCATTTGTCAAAGTTAAACCGATTTCTTTCCCGGCTTCAACGACCTCTCGAATGTCATCAGCTAAATTTTTTTGTTCTGGGGGGTAAGGGGGGTGTTTTAGTTTATATTTATATTTATATTTATGTTTATTACATGTGTCTACCATTGTGTCCACTGTTGTGTCTACCATTGTGTCCACTATCTTACCCACAAATGATATCATCCGATATTTTCCGGGTTTGGATCCTTTACCAGGAATATAGTCAATCAAGCCTTTTTGTTTTAGTCCATTTCGAGCTTTGGCAAGTCCACTCTTTGACAGGCCTGTCGTCTGCATCATCGCAAATCCACTCACATCGAAGTCATCCCGCCAACCAAGCCTATTGTTTGCAGCCATCAAAGCGTACCACAAAGCAATCTCGCCCGTTGATAGACGATTGTACAGTAAGTAATTTGCAAACGCCACGACTTCCTTCAAATAGTTCATGCTCTCACCTCAGCTTGTTAAAAAGGCAAATCGCCTTCGTCGTCGTATGCTATATCAAAGCTCCCAAAGCTTTCCATTTTGCTTGGAACAGGGTCTAAAGCAGGCGGCGCAAAACCAAATTCTTGCGTTTGACTTCTTTGGTTTTCTCTCCCTTCCGTAGGACGGGAATCCGCAAAATACGCTTGATCCACGATCACTTCGTAAGCCGTCCGTTTTTGTCCGTTCTTATCCTCGTAGCTGCGGCTTTGAAGCTGCCCTTGCACCGCAATCATCCGGCCTTTTGAAAAATAACGGCTAATGAACTCTCCGGTCTGCCGCCAGGCAACACAGGGAATAAAATCCGTTTGTCGGTCTTTCCCACCGTAATCTCTCTCTACCGCGATCCGGAATGTCGCAACGGAAACAGCATTGGGTGTTTGTCTAAGCTCCGGATCCGCCACCAAACGTCCCATTAAAATCACACGATTAAGCATCTTTATCCTCGCTTTCTTTGCCAGTGTCGGTCTCATTGATTACCGCCGCGTCCGCATAAACCACGTCATTTTCACCGGAAGCAATCATTTCATCCGCCGTTTGCACATTTTCCGCTTGGAAAGCTTGCTCCATCTCGGTCGACATAACGCCCCAATGAGAAAGCAAGTATCGAAGTACCGTTTTGATCGCCATTTCTTCAAAATTGTCTTTCCAAATGGCGTTTCCGGATTTGTAGCTGTCGCTATATCTTTCAGCGTGTCGAATCACCTTTTCTTTGCTCCAATAGAGGCATTTCCGAAACCCGTTCAACGTCTCCATAAACGCAAAATAACCAATTACCTGATCGCTTACCGGATCTCCGGAAAGGTCTACCTCTCCGGAAAGCTTATCCATGCTTTTTAGCTCTCCTTCATACACAGGCCCCGCATTGATATAGCGATAAGCGCCTGTTCTCATGCAAAGCTGGATATATCCTTTATATCCAAGCTGAAAAACCGGTGTCCATACGCCGTGACTGCGGCGGGGAATAATATACGCAAATCCCAGCTGCTTATTGATGGGAAGTTTCAGCGATACCGCCTTTAAAACTTCTGCAAAAACCGCTTGCGGGGCGCAATGCTGCAAATAGGTATCGCTGGCGTAAAGGTCAATCACCGAAGCGGTAAATGCTCCCGCATTCTCCTTCAAAGAATTTTTCAAAAGTTGCTGTGACCCTTCGGCGTTAACGATCGACTGCATCATCTGGGCGGGTGTTTTGGCCTTTGTTTTTGGCTTTGCTGCCTGTTGAGCAATAATCCCGCTAACGTTTGTAGGTTTATTTTCCATATTCATTCTCCTTAATTTTTCTTTTTGTACCGGAACACTCTGGATTCCGTTGACTTAATGCAACTTTGATAGGCTTCCGGATATTCGGATTTCAGCTTTTTGGTATCTACTCGGCTTGTGCTCTGAGGCTTCCAGGAAGCCGACCATCCGTTTAAAGCGTCCGCCAGGGTACAATCCCCCATATCTTGCATAATTGCCTGTTTAATGGCGTCTCTTTCCGCAGAAAGGGACTTGATCTGCGAATCCAGCTCTGCCATTTTTTCAAAGTCGCCAGTACGCGTCCCCAAAAAAATTTCGCCTTGATCTCCTTTGGAAAATCGTTGCCGGATAAAATCTCCGTCCTCTTCGCTTCCGTTAGGGTCTGGAATACTATCGCCTTCGATGTAAGTCTCCCACCATTCTTTTTCCTGTTGCATCAAAGCGGAAATCTCGCTTTCGTCCCGATCGATGACAAAATGATAAAAAGCTTTGGAAAGGACCAGAACCGCCAAATACATCCGATCGTATCCCATCACAGCCATGTAATGCTGGCACTGGACGTAGTAGTATAAAGGGATTTCCCCGTTCTCAAAGTCTGATTTGTTAAAAAGATTGGTGGTTTTACACTCTAATCCGGCATTTTCTCCGACTACCTCTCTATCGACATCTGCGATCGCAAAAGGATAATCTGTGTTCTTAAACATGTAGTTACGTCTCCGTACTTTTTTCCCGGTCGCTTCCATCCATCGTCTGGAAACGTACTCTTCAAAATCCGTCCCCTGCCGCATACTTTCCGTTTCCTCTTTATCGTTAAGCATCCCGTTTTTATCTGCCCATAAACGCAAAGAAGATCCAAACTGGTTCAACCCGGCAATAATGGAAGCATCGCTTCCGCCAATCCCTTGCCGCCGATATTGAAGCCATTCTTCTCGGCTGACCTGATCGGTTTTTACTATTTTCTGAATCACGATTTCAGCCCCTTTCCAAAATCAAACTCCACGCCGCTTTCTCCAAAAAGCGCCTCGACGGCGGTAAAAGCGATATAAAGATCTTCTTTAGAGCAGTTTTCTTTCAAGGCTAATCCAATCAAATGATAGCTGCGAGGCGGCACATCCAACAGATCCAGCATCCCGCTCAACTCATTTTGATTCTTCTCCGCCATTCGATTGTCCGAAGTCTCGAATCGAAAACGCCAAATTTGCCGGAGCGTGATCGCCAAATGATAAGACACCTCTTGGCGGTACAAAATAACATTTTCTTTCATCAGTTGCATTTTCTTTTCCTTTCTGCTATACTGATAGCAAGGTATTTTTCTTTTCCCCCTTTTTAGGGGGCTTTTTTTATTCTATTTTCCCACACTCATCTACACGGTAAAATTGATTTGCAAAATCTTTCAGTGCTTCCCGCATAGCCAAATACTCGGGATCGTCGCAATCCAATCGGCAAAAATGATAAGCTAACTGTACTGCTATTCGCTTATCTACTCTAACGTCAAGTGAACCGCACCAAATAGGCCAGCAAGAATAATCTATGTCAGCCTCTCGCAGGTCAGCCCTTCGCAGGTCAGCCCTTCGCAGGTCAGCCCCTCGCAGGTTAGCCCCTCGCAGGTTAGCCCTTCGCAGGTCGGCCCATCGCAGGTCAGCCCTTCGCAGGTCAGCCCCTTGCAGGTCAGCTTCAACCCCTTCCAGTTCTCCGTTTAACCATTTCCGATGTAATTCTAAAATTTCATCTAATTCTTTTTGATTCATTTTTTACTCCTTTCCTGACACTAAAACAAATGCTATCATTCCAGCCAAAAACACCCCCATCCATGCCAGTCCTTGTCCAAAAGTCATCAGCTTTTGTTCCATTCCGCCTACCGACCCCAAAAAGCCCAAAAAGCACACAAAAGCCAGTAAGGCAAAAAACGTCCTTTTCATATGTACGCTCCTTTACAGATACGGAAAAATTTCCGCCATAGGGATGTGGCATTTATTGACGATCGCCCGAATTTCCTTGATCGTAAGCCGCTCGGGTCGTCGCTTTCGCCCGTAAAACGTCCCAACGCTGCACCCCATCGCCGCCGAAAGATCGTCGTTGGATATGGAGTACAGCTTTTGATACTCCTCGATTTTCGCAATCAAGCGGATGTCCCGCTCATTTTTCGGTAACTTCGGCATATCTACTCTCCTTTCTCTCCCTTTGCGGAAGATGTGTACCGTCTGGTTCTGCAAATTCTAAAAGAATACCACGAATGGCAGCAGCAATAGCTTCTTTGTCCGCCTCTTCATCCCGCCGGTTTTGTATCGCAAGTACAAGACCGGCAATTTCTTTTGCGCCGGCGTCAATTTCAATCTTCATCCCCTCACCCTTTCTCATTTTTCTTTTCATTTGATACCGAACAGATCATTCGGAGTAACTGACAACGCTTCTACAATCTTTGGAACGTCACAGGCTTTAATGATTCGACGTCCATTTAACATATCCGAAAACTGTTGGGCAGTGACTCCTATTTTTTGTGCTACTGCCGACTGCTTCAATCCTTTCTCAGAAATAATAGCAGCTACTGTATCTGCTACCGGTGCGTTATAGTTTTTCACGTTCAATTCATCACCCCCGTTTCTCAACTTTCTTGGTCACGACTACATTATAAGCCAAGAAACTTGACTTGTCAATAGTTTTTTCTCAATATTTTTGAGATTTATTATTGACTAACCAATATTTTAGTGATATGATGATAGCAAAGAGGTGAAAAAAATGAGTTTTGGAAGCAGACTAAAGGCTCGAAGAGAACAGTTAGGAATTACACAAATACAGCTTGCTCAGAAACTTGGGATTACCAAAGGAGCGGTTGGAAACTATGAGGCGGAAATCAGCTCTCCAAAAGCCGATATTTTGTATCGGGTCTTTGATGTGCTTCAATGCGATGCCAATTATTTATTTCAAGATGAGATGAAAATGCAGACGTATCGAGATAAAGCAACACCCGAAGAAATGATGCACATAAAAAAATACCGTACCTTGGACAGGTACGGTAAAGAGGCGGTTGACGCTATTTTGGATATAGAGTGTAAACGATACGAAGAATATAAGGCTTTTCAGGCAGAAAAAGAAGGAGCCCACATTATTGAAATGCCTTCCTACTTGCAAACCGTATCTGCCAGGTATGGGAATTGGCTTGAGGAAGCCGAAAAAATTACTATAACTGTGCCGGACACGCCTATGACCAGAAAGGCGGATTTCGCAATCCGGGTTTCCGGAGACAGCATGGAACCGAAGTATGCCGACGGCGATTTGGTTTTTGTTCGGAAACAGGATGATGTGGATATCGGCGAAGATGGCGTTTGGATCGTCGATGGAAATGCTTATATAAAGAGGCGAGGATCCGACAGTTTAATTTCTTTAAATCATGATTATCCCGATATTGAACAAGGCAATAGCGCTTATTGCATTGGAAAGGTCATCGGGAAATTGTAAATTGTTTCCCCTAACCGCTGGACGGCGGAATAAAATTCAATCGAGGTATATGACATGAAAAAAATGTTATCGATCATTCTAAGCATACTAATCGTATCTTGTTTTACTTCCTGTGGAGAAAAAAACAATTCCAGTATTGAAACTTCTGAGATTTCAAATTCAGTTTCATCCGCTGCTTCTATATCAGAAGATTCATCAGGAACAGATACATCCTCTGAAGAAACTCATTCACTGGATGATCTGAGCGGCTTGAGTGTTGAACAAAATGTCTTTGATGTGGAATTTACAGTCCCTGCCGGTTTTGTAGAAGAAGGAACAACACAAGCCGATCTGGACAAAGAAGCAAAAGAATCCGGTTTTCAATCGGCTACACTGAATGATGACGGTTCTGTCACCTATGTAATGACCAAAGAGCAACACAAGAAAATGATGGATGATATGAAATCCAATCTGGATCAATCCTTAAAAGAAATGATCGATTCCGGCAACTATCCGACATTTCAAGAAATTACTGCAAATGATGACTATACCGAATTCGTTGTTCAACTGTCTTCTTCGGAACTTGGTTTAACTGAAGCTATGTCTGTTTTAGGATTTTATATGTTTGGTGGCATTTATCATGCTTTTAATGGAACGCAACCGGATGATATTGTAGTAAAATTTGTCAATGCAGAGACTGGTGAACTCATTGAAGAATCTCATTCCAGCGAAATGGGTGGTGAATAAAAATCCTGCCCAGGTGCTGGAACACATGAGCGGGGGAGAAAATAAGCAAAAGGGGTGAAATCCAAATGGAAACACAACAAATTATCAAGCTAAAATCCGATTTTGATAAAATTGTGCATAATGAAGATGGTGTCGAATATTGGCTGGCAAGAGAATTACAGACTGTACTTGGGTATAAAACATGGGAAAATTTCTATGAAGCAATTATTCGTGCGCAAACAGCTTGTAAGAATTCTGGGAAAAATATTGAAGATCATTTTCGTGAAACCACGAAATTAATAGTTATAGGCAGGGGTGGCCACAGAAATGTTGTGGATTTTGCACTAACAAGATATGCCTGTTATTTAACAGCTCAAAACGGAGATCCTGCAAAAGATGAGATTGCCTTTGCGCAAACGTATTTTGCTTCACAAACCCGTAAGGCTGAACTAATTGAAGAACGAATGAAAGCCCTTCACAGAATCCAAATGCGGGAACAACTGAAAGAGACTGAAAAACGGTTTTCTCAAAACATCTATGAGCACGGTGTAGATGAAAATGGCTTTGCAAGGATACGTTCCAAAGGCGATCAGGCATTGTTTGGACATCCAACTGCGGAAATGAAAAGAAGATTTGGTGCTGAAGGAAAGCCATTGGCTGATGTGCTTCCTCCTATTACAATCGCTGCAAAAAATCTTGCTATGGAAATGACAAATATTCGTATTGAGACAGAAAATATACAGGGAGAAGCCCCTATTACAAGTGAGCATGAACAAAACAATTCAAGTGTACGACATACGCTGATTGATCGAGGAATTTACCCAGAAAATCTTTCACCAGAAGAAGATATTAAGAAAGTTGAACGCCGGATTAAATTGGAAGAAAAGAAACTTCCTGATGCATCACAAAACTTTTCCAAGAAAAAATAAAACCCCCGCCCCGGTGCTCACTCAATCTCCGGAGGGAAAATATACAATATATTGTGTATAATGCACCTTAATATCTACATTTAGTAGTTGATTTTTTAGGGGATTTCGCGTATAATACAAACATGGCGAGAGCCATACAAAGTTAACGTAAGCCCCTGGTAGTAGACCTCCCACCATACGGGATGTGTCGAATCTTGGGGCTTTCTTTGCATTCTACCGAAACCAAACCAATAAAAACTCCCGCTCTCTGTGAGGCAGAGAGCGGGAATACAACATATAGCATAGCAATATTGGTAAATCAATGGGTAGTGGTTGACATTTCGGCGGGAATCGAATATAGTAGAACTATGATAAAGACCCCGCCACGCCTCTCAACGATGCGTACCATGGCGGGGTCGCCTTTTTTGGAAAAAATATGAAAGAAAATTATAAAAAAGCTGTAATAAACTATTGACATACGTAGCCACGTATGATATAATATTATTGTCAGAGGGAAACCAATGACAATAAGGCGGCAAGGCCAGAAAGGAGAATCAAATGGAAGAAATGACAGATTTCCAGTTTAAAAAGATTTTGGAAATGGTTTTAGCGATTTTAAAAAAGTTGGAAAACCTTTACTAACCGATCAAAGAAATAGATGCTCTTCTGAATTAACAACAAAGCT
>CALXGT010000050.1 GCA_944387915.1 uncultured Clostridia bacterium | reverse complement strand
TCAGCGGGTGACAACACCAAGAAATCAGATAGCGCGGCCTAAATGGTGTAGAAATGGTGTATGAGCCATCTCCTAAAGGCCGCAAACCCTTGAAAATAAAGGAGATGTGGAGATATATGAAATTAGGTATGGTAGGTCTTCCCAATGTGGGAAAAAGCACTCTGTTTAACGCATTGACCAACGCGGGGGCGGAATCGGCAAACTACCCGTTTTGCACCATAGAGCCCAATGTGGGCGTGGTTTCGGTCCCCGACGAGCGGTTAGACGTGCTGGCGAAAATGTACGAACCCAAAAAATTCACTCCGGCGGTTTTGGAGTTTGTGGATATCGCGGGACTGGTAAAAGGCGCTTCCAAAGGCGAGGGATTGGGAAACAAGTTTCTTTCCAATATCCGTGAAGTGGACGCGATCGTCCACGTGGTGCGCTGCTTCGAGGATCCGGACGTGGTCCATGTAGACGGTTCGGTGGGCGCGTTAAGGGATATTGAGACCATCAATCTGGAGCTCATTTTCGCCGACATGGAGATTTTGGAGCGGAAGATCACAAAAACCCAAAAAATGGCCAAGGCGGATAAAAAATATAACGGCGAGGTGGCGTTTTTAGAGCGGCTCATGGCTCATCTCGAGGAAGGCAAATCGGCGAGAAGCTTCCCCTTTACCGAAGATGAAATCGCCATGATCCGGGACACCCCCCTTCTCTCCAATAAGCCGGTGATCTATGCCGCCAACCTTTCGGAGGAGGATTTCATCGAAGGGTACGAAAATAACCCCAATTACCAGCAGGTGAAGGCGCTGGCGGAGGAAGAAAAGAGCGCGGTGCTTCCTATCTGTGCCAAGATCGAAGAAGAGATCGCCGATATGACTGAAGAGGAAAAACGGGAGTTTTTATCCGACCTCCATTTGACCGAAAGCGGTCTTAACCGGATTATAAAAGAAGGATACAGCCTTTTGGGGCTTATCTCTTTCCTGACGGCGGGGTCTGACGAAGTTCGCGCCTGGACCATAGTGAAGGGCACCAAGGCGCCCCAAGCGGCGGGTAAGATCCACACCGACTTTGAGCGAGGCTTTATCCGCGCCGAGGTGGTGGCGTTTTCCGATCTGATTGCCTGCGGCAGTATGGCGGCGGCCAAAGAAAAGGGACTGGTTCGTCTGGAAGGAAAAGATTACGTCATGAAGGACGGAGACATTGTTTTGTTCCGGTTTAACGTATAAAAAAGATCCTGCCTTTTGGCAGGATCTTTTTTTATTTACAGACGGGAAAGAGCGTCTTCTAAGAGGGAGGAAAGGACTTTCGGGTTTCCTTTTCCCCCGCTTTTTTTCATCAAGCTCCCCATAAGGGCTTTTACGGCGTTGGTTTTTCCACTCTGATAATCAGAGACCATTTTCGGATTTTCTTGGATGGTTTCCAAGACGAAAGGCAAAAGCAACTCGGGATCGCTGATTTGGGTAAGACCTCGTTTTTCGACAATGTCCTCGGGGCGCTCTTTGGTTTCGAAACATTCCCGAAGGACTTTTTTGGCGGCGCTGCTGCTGAGGATTTCCTTTCCTTCCATATTGGCAATGGCCGCAAGATCGGTGGGGGGAACGGGAATCTTTCCCGTTTCCGGTAAAAGCCGAAACACCTCGGACAGCATCAGGTTGGAAAGAATTTTCGGGTAGGAGCAGTCTTTCAAAGCAGTTTCAAAATAATCGGCAATCTCCTTTTCCTCTAACAGCTGCTCGCAGTCGTAGGCGGGAAGGCCGTATTTTTCGATCCAGGACGCTTTGCGTTCATCGGGGAGGGTGGGGATAGACGCTTCGACCTCTCGAAGGAAGGCGTCGTCATTCTCAATGGGGGGGAGGTCCGGATCGGGGAAGTAGCGATAGTCGTCGGCGTTTTCCTTCCCCCGCATGGAGAAGGTTTTACCGGTTTGCCGGTCAAAACGGCGGGTCTCCTGGACAATGGTTTCTCCCGCCTCCAGCGCGGCGACCTGGCGCTGGTACTCGTAAGAAATGGCTTTGCTGATAAACTGGAAGGAGTTTAGGTTTTTCATCTCCGTCCGGGTTCCAAAGGCGGTTTCCCCTTTCTTCCGCACCGAGAGGTTGACGTCACAGCGAAACGCTCCTTCGTTCATTTTACACTCCGAGATGCCGGTGTACCGGATCACCGACCGAAGCTTTCGAAGGTAGGCGTCCGCTTCTTTTTCCGACCGCATATCCGGCTCGGAAACAATCTCAATCAGCGGCACGCCGCACCGGTTACAGTCGATAAAGGTCCCTTTTTGGGGATCATGAACCAGTTTTCCCGCGTCCTCCTCGATATGGATTCGTGTAATACCAATGCGCTTCGGCCCGTTTTCGGTCTCAATGGTGAGATACCCGTTTTCGCACAGGGGAAGATCATACTGGGAGATCTGGTAGGCTTTTGGGAGATCGGGATAAAAGTAGTTTTTCCGGTCTTGTTTGGAATAGGAAGCGATGGTACAGTTGGTGGCGATGCCCGCTTTAATCGCGTATTCTACCACTTTTTGGTTCAATACCGGCAAGGTCCCCGGAAATCCCATGCAGACGGGACAACAGTGGGTGTTGGGCTCGTCGCCGTAGCTCACCGCACAGCCGCAGAAAATTTTGGTGGCGGTATTCAGTTCCACGTGAACCTCTAACCCCAAAACCATCTCATAATCCGAAAGCATCGTCGCTTCCTCCTTTCTGTGTTTTTTCTAAAGCCGCCGCAGCCCGGTAGAGGGTGGGCTCCGAGAAGAAATCTCCCATCAAATGAAGGCCGATGGGCAGTCCGTTTTGATCCTTGCCGCAGGGCATAGACAAAGCGGGGATCCCGGCGATATTGACCGGGACGGTGTAAATGTCTCCCAAATACATTTCCATAGGGTCGGAGGTCTTTTCTCCGATCTTGTATGCGGTGGTGGGCGCTACGGGAGAAAGGATCACATCGCATGTTTTGAAGATCTTCTGGTAATCCGAAACGATGAGGGAACGGACCTGGAGCGCTTTTTTATAATAGGCGTCGTAATATCCCGAGGAAAGAGCAAAGGTTCCCAGCATAATCCGGCGCTTGACCTCGTCGCCGAAGCCCTCGCTGCGCGTTTTTTTGTAAAGACTGTCCATATCGGAATAGTCCGCGCTTCGATAGCCGTAGCGGATACCGTCAAAACGGGCTAAGTTCGAGGAGGCTTCCGCGCTGGACAATACATAATAGGCGGGGAGGGCGAGAGAAAGGGAGGGAAGGGAGACCTCTTCCACCTTCGCGCCCAACGATTCGAAGGTTTTCGCGGCGGAAAGGACCGCCTCTTTGACTTCTTTATTCAGCCCCTCGCCGAAAAACTCCTTGGGGAGGGCGATACGGAGACCCTCGACGCCTTTATCAATATCCTTTTTAAAGTCATCGTAGTCCCTCGAAAGGGAGGTAGCGTCTTTGGGATCATGTCCCGCCAAGGCGTTTAGCAAAAAGGCGGAGTCAGATACATTTCGGCTCAAAGGTCCGATCTGATCCAAAGAGGAGGCGAAAGCCACAAGCCCGTAGCGGGATACCGTTCCGTAGGTGGGCTTGACGCCGACCACACCGCAAAACGCGGCAGGCTGGCGAATAGAGCCGCCGGTATCAGACCCTAAGGTCAAGGGCGCCTCCAAAGCGGCGACAGCCGCCGCGGAACCGCCGGAGCTTCCTCCGGGGACCCGATCCAGCGCCCGGGGATTTTTGGTGACTCCAAAATAGGAGTTTTCGGTAGAGGATCCCATGGCGAATTCATCCATATTGAGCTTGCCGAGGATCACCATATCCCTTGATCGAAGACGCTCAATCACGGTGGCGTCATAGGGGGGGACAAAATGCTCTAACATTTTGGAAGCGCAGGTGGTTTTTAACCCCTTGGTACAGATGTTGTCTTTAATGCCAATAGGGATCCCGGCGTAAGGGGAAAGGGGCTCTCCCGCCGCTCGCTTTTGGTCCACCTCTTTCGCTTTTTCGATGGCGCCTTTCGCGTCTACGGTGAGATAGGCGGAGACGGAAGGCTCTTTTTCTTCGATTTGTTTGAGATAACACTGTGTGACCTCCAACGCGGAGACCTTTTTTTCGCTTAGCGCCCGGCTGAGATCGCAAGCGCTCATAGAAAGAATATCCATACGCTCCTCCTATTCAAACGTGTCCGGAACCAGAATAAACTGGTCATTTCGGGCAGCGGCATTTTTTAACAGTTCCTCCCGGTCAAAGGAAGGGATGACCTCGTCTTTTCGGAACACGTTCTTCAAAGAGAGGGCATAGGCCGAAGCCGGAACGCCGTCGGTGGGAGCGGCGTTTAACTGGTCGGCAAAATCAATAATTGCCGCCATTTCCTTTTCCAATTTGGGTAAGGCGTCTTTTGAAAATTCTAACTTTGCTAAATTTGCTACAGCGAGGACGTCGATGGTTTCCTTTTTCTTGCTCCGCGGGGAAGCGCTGTTTCCGAAAAGGGCTTCTTCCGTCCACCCCAAAGCCTCTAACTGCTTTTTATCTACAAAATCCGGCGCGCCGGTTAACGGACAGGACGCGTCTTTGGTTTTGGGGAAGGCGATTACATCCCGAAGGGAATCCGCTTTGGCTAACAGCATCACGAACCGGTCCAAGCCAAAGGCAAACCCGCCGTGGGGAGGTACGCCGTAGCGGAAGGCGTCGATCAAAAAGCCGAACCGTTCTTGAATCTCTTCCTTGGAAAAGCCCAGCGCCTCAAACATCAGGGACTGCACCGCCTTATCGTGGATCCTGATGCTTCCGCTTCCTAACTCTACGCCGTTTAGCACGACGTCATAGGCTTGGGCCCTTACCTTTTCCGGATGGGTCAAAAGATAGGGCACATCCTCGGGGTAGGGCATAGTAAAGGGATGGTGGGAAGCGACGTACCGCTTTTCCTCTTCCGAGTATTCAAATTGAGGAAAGTCGGTTACGAAAAGGAAAACGTCCTTTGTTTCGTCCCGAAGGGAGAACAGCTCCGCCAGATCCAGCCGCAGTCCGCCAAGCGTCCGGCGAACGGTAGAAAGCTTATCGGCGCAAAAGAGGATAAAATCGCCGTTTTCTGCTTTTGCGGTTTGAAGAATCGCTTTCATCTCTTCTTCGGTAAAGTATTTCGTCAAAATGGAGTATAAAGAGCCGTCCTCTTTCACCGCGATCCACGCCATTCCTTTGGCGCCGTAATGAAGGGCTTTTTTCGTCAGATCTTCTATGGTGCTTCGGGTCATGGACGCGCCGCCCTTTACGGTAAGGGCGCGCACGACACCCCCTTGCTCCACCGCTTTTCGGAAAACTGAAAAGCTGCTTTTTTTCGCGATTTCCGTCAAATCCACGATAGGGAGTTCGAAGCGAAGATCCGGTTTATCACTTCCGTAGCGATCCATGGCCTCTTGCCAGGTGATCCGCAGAAAAGGAGCGGGATCCACCCCTCGCACGCCGCGGTAAATATAGGAAAATAACTGTTCCAGATGCGCAAAGATGTCCTCTTGCTCCACAAAGGACATTTCCATATCCACTTGGGTAAATTCCGGCTGACGGTCCGCCCGAAGGTCTTCGTCCCGGAAACACCGGGCGATCTGGTAATACCGGTCGATTCCGCCCACCATCAAAAGCTGCTTAAAGATCTGGGGGGATTGGGGAAGGGCGTAAAATCTTCCTTTGTGGACTCTCGAGGGAACCAGATAATCTCTGGCGCCTTCCGGGGTGGATTTGGTGAGCATAGGCGTCTCTACCGCCAAAAAGCCGTGGTCATCCAGGTAATCCTGGGCGAGCTTTTGGATTTTATGGCGAAGCTTTAGGTTATCGAAAAGCTTTTTTCGCCGCAAATCCAATACCCGGTATTTGAGCCGAAGCTCTTCTCTTACTTTTTCACCGTCTTCGGGGGAAAAGGGGAGAGGATCGGATTCGGAAAAAACGGTGAAAGAGGAAGCTTTTAGTTCGATAGTCCCGGTGGGAAGCTTGGGGTTATAGGTTTCCTCGTCTCGCTTTTTGAGAAATCCGGTGACGGAAACCACCGATTCCAGTCGAATGCTCTCCGCCAGGTCGAAACATTCCTTTTCGATGGCGCCGACGTCAAAAACGGTTTGGAGGGTCCCTTCCCGGTCCCGCAGGTCAATAAAAATGACGCCGCCCATATCCCGTTTATTTTGAACCCATCCGCAAACCGTTTGGACGGTTCCCAACTCTTTTTCAGTCAAAGCGCCGCAGTAAGCCGTTCGTTTCATAGTTTCCATCCTTTCGGTAAAATAAAAAAACCTCCATCCCGCAAGGGACGAAGGTCAATCTCCGTGGTACCACCCAAATTCAGCATAACGCTCTCTCCGGATACAAGCATATCCTCTCGCAATAACGGGCGAACCCGACTGAGCCTACTGTAGTTCGGTCAGCAACTCCGGGATGTTCTTCCTCTTGACGTCCGTACCGCTCTTCCACCGTCGGCGGCTCTCTGTGACTACCGGTCAAGGCTACTCTTCCCATCAAGGTCTTTCAGAATGGATTCATTGTACTAAATCATTAAAGAATTGTCAAGAAGATTTTTTTCCAACAGTTTTTCTGATTTTTTCTTACAGATTATGCAAACTACATAAAATCCTATATGTAAATTTGACGTTTCCGACCTTTGGACGGCGAGTCGTTGATTTTTTCTTATGAATAAAGTACAATGAACGCAGGAAAGACATTCGAATTTCCAGATAGACGGGGAAAGGGGGAGAAAAATGAATCCAAAAGAGCGGAAAAACGGGGGATTTGAGGAATGTTGTAAGCAAAACCCATCGCCGGCGGAGGAGAAGACGAGAAAGAAAAAGAAATGGATTTTCCGCGGATTGCTATTGCTTTTTTTGGGGCTTTTTCTCTTTTCGGCGTTCCAGGTCGTCCGGATCTATTTCGGGTACCATTCCAACGCCAAGCTCCAAAAGGAATTGAATTCCATGTTTTTTGCCAAGGAAGGCTACAAAGGGGGCGCCGCGGTGCAGCCGGTGCCGGAGACGGAGGTTACGGGAAACGGATACAATTTTGATGTTTTGTCGGAGATCAACGGGGATGTATTCGGCTGGATCCGTATTGCGGATACCGAGGTCAGCTATCCCGTGCTGCAAGGGGAAAGTAACGACACCTATCTCAGGCGAAACATCTACGGAGAATACCAGGAAGCGGGGTGTATTTTTGCCGATTACCGGCTGGATGTGGAAGAAAGCCGGAATCTCATCCTTTACGGCCACAATATGAACGACGGGAGTATGTTTGGGGAGCTTTCGAAATTTTTGGACGAGGATTTCCGAAAAAGCCATCCCACCTTCCAATACCTGACGCCGCATGGAGCGTATGAATGCGAAATTTTTGCGGTTTACCGGGCGCTTGTGGATTTTCCTTATGTCCAGTGGGACTTTGAAAGCGAAGAGGCGTTCCAGTCGTATATCGATACCGTCAAGGAGAAATCCTATTTTTCTTCGAATGTGGAAGTAAAAGAGGGGGAGCGGATCATTACCCTTTCCACCTGCGACTATTATTTGGACCCCGATGACGGAAGACTGGTGATCCAGGCGGTCATGCGGCCTATGGAAGAAAAGGAATAAAAAACGGACGGAATTTTCCGTCCGTTTTTGCTTGGGAATGAAAATTACACCGAAAGCTTAGCCAAAGACTGCTCCATATCGGAAAGGATATCATCAATATCCTCGATCCCTACCGAAAGCCGAATCAAATCGGCGGATACGCCGGCAGCTAACAGCTCCTCGTCGTTCATCTGCCGGTGGGTGGTGCTGGCGGGATGGAGACAGCAGGTCTTGGCGTCCGCCACATGGGTCACAATAGACGCCACCTTTAAGTTTTTCATAAACTCCGCCGCCGCTTCTCTTCCCCCTTTGACGCCGAAGGAAACCACGCCGCAGGAACCGTTTTTCAAGTATTTCTGCGCCAGGGCATAGTCGGGGCTGTCGGGAAGCTCACAGAAGTTGACCCAGGCGATCTTGGGATGGTTTTTCAGATACAGCGCTACCGCTTTGGCGTTTTCGCAATGCCGTTTCATCCGAAGATGAAGGCTTTCCAGCCCCAAATTCAGCAAAAAGGCGCTTTGGGGCGATTGGACCGAACCAAAGTCCCGCATCAGCTGGGCAGTCGCCTTGGTAATATAGGCGCCCCCTAATCCAAACCGTTCGGTGTAGGTGATACCGTGGTAGCTTTCGTCGGGGGTGGTGAGCCCCGGGAACTTGTCCGGATATTTGGTCCAGTCAAATTTTCCGCTGTCCACAATACAGCCTCCGATGGCGGAAGCGTGGCCGTCCATATACTTGGTGGTGGAATGGGTGACGATATCGGCGCCCCATTCAAAGGGACGGCAGTTAATGGGCGTCGCAAAAGTATTGTCTACGATAAGAGGAACCCCGTGAGCATGGGCCGCGTTGGCGAACCGCTCGATATCAAAGACGATCAGCGCCGGATTGGCGATGGTTTCGCCGAAGACCGCCTTGGTGTTCTCCCGGAAGGCAGCGTTTAACTCCTCGTCGGAGCAGCGGGGATCCACAAAGGTAAATTCAATTCCCATCCGCTTCATGGTGACGGCAAACAGATTGAAGGTGCCGCCGTAAATGGTGGACGCCGCTACCACATGGTCGCCGCAGGAGCAGATGTTAAAGATGGCGTAGAAATTGGCTGCCTGGCCGGAAGAGGTAAGCATGGCGGCGGTACCGCCCTCCAATTCCGCGATTTTTTTGGCCACCGTATCGCAGGTGGGGTTTTGCAGGCGGCTATAGAAATAACCGTCGGCCTCCAGATCGAACAGCTTCCCCATGGCTTCGCCGGTGTCGTACTTGAAGGTGGTGCTTTGGATAATGGGGATCTGCCGGGGCTCGCCGTTTTTGGGGCTGTAGCCCCCCTGGACACAAATGGTATCTTGTTTCATTTTACTTCCCTCGCAAACTGTATTAAAATAAAAATTATATCGCTCTCGATTTTCCTACAAAGAACAGCGCTACCGTTCCGGGGCCGGAGTGGGCGCCGATGACAGGACCCACGTCGCCAATGACGATGTTGTGGATGCCGAACCGCCGTTTCACCAGCTCCGCCACATATTTGGCGTCGTCGTAACAGTCTCCATGGGAGATATATACGACGTCGTTTTTCTCTTTGACAAACTGCTCCGCCATTTTATCCACTAACCAGTTTAGAGACGCTTTTCGCCCGCGGGTTTTCCCTACGTTAATAAGGCGCCCTTCGTCGTCTACATGGAGCAGAGGCTTAATTCCTAAAGCGGAGCCTAAAATGGCGGTCATTTTGGAGACGCGCCCGCCTCGATGAAGATGGAACAGGTCGTCCACCGTAAAATTATGACAAAAGGTCAGCTTTTCTTTCTCGATCTGATCGGCGACCTCTTGGAGACTCTTGCCCTGGGCTTTTAAGGTAACCGCCCGGTTTAATAAAAGCCCTTGCCCCATGGAAGCGCATTTGGAGTCGATGACTCGAATCTTTCGCTCCGGATATCGGGACGCAAGCTCCTGCGCCGCTATGGTACAGGATTGGTAAGTGCCGCTCAAGGCGGAGGAAAAGGAGATATGCAAAACGTCATAGCCGGCTTTAAAAAGGGTTTCAAAAGACCGGTACGCTTTATCTACCGTGACCTGGGAGGTTTTTGGGAGAGCGCCGCTTCGCAAAATCCGGTAGAATTCCTTGATGGAAATGGTGTTTTCCCCAACACAGTCGTATTCCTTCCCGTCGAGGAGAAGGGTAAGCCCCATCGTGTTGATGCCGTTTTGGGTGTAGTAGTCGGGGTCCATGTCACAGGTGGTTTCGGTGGAAAGCATATATCGAAGATGTTCCATACTAAGCCTCCTTACTGTGGATTACTGATTTACTTTTATTATACTCGATTCTGCTTCAATACGCAAGGGAAAGGACATTTCCTTTTCGTTTTTCTAAAAAAGATCGAATTTTATTTTCCAAAAGTACTTTAGGAGGAAAAAGAAAAGGGTAAACCGGAAATTTTCCAAAAAATTCGAATAAAATATGGATGAAATATCCAGAATATAGTATGCTATTTTGGTAAAAGAAACAAAAATTTGGTTTTTCAAAAAAAAGACTTGATTTTTCATAAAAATAGGATAAAATAGATACTGTTAGCACTCCAATATTATGAGTGCTAACAAAAAAAAAAAAAAAACAAACTGAATATAAGGAGGAAACAAATATGAAAATCAGACCCTTGGGCGACAGAGTGGTCATTAAGATGGTGGAAGCGGAAGAGACCACCAAGAGCGGAATTATTCTGGCGGCTTCTGCGAAGGAGAAACCTTCGGTAGCGGAGGTCGTTGCCGTCGGAAAAGGCGGAGTTGTCGACGGAAAGGAAGTTACCATGGAACTGAAGGTCGGCGACAAGGTGTTGATTAGCAAGTATGCCGGTACCGAAGTGAAGCTGGACGGAGAGGAATATACCATCCTTCGTCAGAGCGACGTTTTGGCGGTTGTTGAATAATAAATCGAGAGTATCACGGGAGGAATTGTTATGGCCAAACAGATTATTTATGGCGAGGAAGCCAGAAAAGCATTACAGATCGGTATCGACAAGCTGGCGGATACCGTAAAAATTACATTGGGACCCAAGGGAAGAAACGTAGTTTTGGATAAGAAATTTGGTTCTCCCCTTATTACCAACGATGGTGTGACCATCGCGAAAGAAATTGAGTTGGAAGACGCGTTCGAGAATATGGGCGCGCAGCTTGTAAAAGAAGTCGCAACTAAGACCAACGACGCGGCGGGCGACGGAACCACGACGGCGACCCTTTTGGCTCAGGCTCTGGTTCGGGAAGGCATGAAGAATGTTGCCGCCGGTGCTAATCCTATGGTGGTCAAGAGAGGAATGCAAAAAGCGGTAGATGAGGCGGTCAAAGCTATCATCAAAAACTCCAAGAAGGTTTCCGGCTCTGAGGATATCGCCAGAGTCGCCACTGTTTCCGCGGATAATGAAGTGATCGGTAAGCTGATCGCCGAGGCGATGGAAAAGGTTTCCGCTGATGGAGTTATCACCATCGAGGAATCCAAGACCGCCGAGACCTACAGCGAAGTGGTAGAAGGTATGCAGTTCGATCGGGGCTACATCTCTCCTTATATGGTGACCGATACCGATAAGATGGAAGCGGTTATGGATGACGCGTTGATTTTGATCACCGACAAGAAGATCAGCAACATCCAGGAACTTTTGCCTCTGTTGGAACAGATCGTCCAAAACGGCAAGAAGCTGGTCATTATCGCTGAGGATGTGGAAGGCGAAGCGCTTACCACCCTGATCCTCAACAAGCTCCGCGGCACCTTTAACTGCGTTGCGGTCAAGGCTCCCGGCTTTGGCGACAGAAGAAAAGAAATGCTCAGAGATATCGCGGTGCTCACCGGCGGTCAGGTCATCACCGACGAGCTGGGTCTGGATCTGAAAGAGACCACCATCGATATGCTGGGCCACGCGAGACAGGTTGTGGTTCAAAAGGAACTCACCATTATCGTAGACGGCGACGGCGACAAGGACGAGATCCAGGCGCGTATCCACCAGATCCGCACCGAGATCGAAACCACCACCTCCGAGTTTGATAAAGAGAAACTCCAGGAGCGGCTGGCGAAGCTTTCCGGCGGCGTTGCGGTCATCAAAGTGGGCGCGGCTACCGAGATTGAGATGAAAGAAAAGAAGATGCGTATCGAAGACGCTTTGGCGGCGACCAAGGCGGCAGTCGAGGAAGGCATCATCGCCGGCGGCGGAACGGCGCTCATCAACGCGATGCCTGAGGTCAAGGCGTTGATGGATACCCTGTCCGGAGATGAAAAGACTGGTGCTGCTATCGTGCTGAAAGCGCTGGAAGAGCCGGTTCGTCAGATTGCCCTCAACAGCGGTCTGGAAGGTTCTGTGATCATCGACAAGATCGTAAACGCGGGCAAGGTCGGCTATGGCTTTGACGCTTATAACGAGGTGTACGGCGATATGATCGCTGCCGGTATCGTGGATCCCACCAAGGTCACCAGAAGCGCTTTGCAGAATGCTGCTTCGGTAGCGTCTATGGTGCTGACCACCGAAAGCCTGGTTGCGGATATTAAGGAAGAAAATCCGGCGCCCGCAATGCCTGCTGGCGGTATGGGCGGCATGTATTGATTCGAATCAAGAAAACCGACGGGAATTTCCCGTCGGTTTTTTGTTATTATGATGTTATTGTAACAGGGCTTTGAGCATTTTTGCAAAATCGTTGGTCATCTCTCCGGCATGGTCGGTAATGTACAAAACGCCGTCATGGTAGATCACCGTTTTTCCAAACGCTTCGGCGAAGTCTTTGACAGGGATGAACAGCACGCCGTCTTTGTACTCCGCCTGACGCTCCATATTGCGCAAAACATCGTTGTAGGTGCAGGCCACGTTGCCCTCCGCCACTTCGATTTTCAGCTTTCCGCAGGAGGATGTAAGGACAGCGCCATGGCCGTCGTAGGTTTTTTCCACCGTAAAGCCAAAGGCTTTTTCCATAAAGGAAAGGGGAACGTAAGTAAAAGGACCGTAGCGATACGGATTTTTCGTAAGCTCCGGGTTCCGCTCGGCGAGGGCGGGAGGGATCTCCATCACTTCAGTGATTTCATAAACCGGCGCGTCCAAAGCGGCTTTTTCGCCGTTGATGAGGATGTTTTGACAGCCATCCGCCAAAATGATCGCTTCGTCTCCTTTGACCGGCTCCAGCGGTTCCTTGAAGGTGAGGCTTCCGTCTTCGTTTCTCCGGCATGCGGAGAAATACTGGCGCCACATCTGCTCGGCGTCATCGATGGTCTGGCCATGGCCCCGGTATTTCACATCTCTGAAATAAACGTCGGCGCCCTTTCCGGGAAAGACCATCAGGTTATTTCTCCCCTGAATACGGATCGCCGAAGGGAAGAAGTCACAGCCGTTGATCGCCATCCAGAATTCCCGGTCCGCCTTGTTGAGCTCGTACCGGTCAGAAACATACTGGGTGACGGTGACAGGGCACATAGTATCCCGCTCGCCCCGGGACTGGTAGACGGGGATGGGGGAGAAGGGAGAAAGATCGAAGTTGGGATCCGCCACTAAATCCACCGAATCCGGTCCGGCGGACATACCGGCGCCGGCAAAGCATATGGGGCAGTTTCTCGAAAGGGCGGTAGTCATCATATTTCCCGAGGACATGCCCTGGATAAAGATCCGTCCGGTGTCGATATGGTAGCGCTCGGTCATCTGGCGGATGATCTCGTCTACCAGCCGGAAATCGGGACCCTCCGGGTCGATGTTCCAGCCTCTGCCGTTAGAGGCGGTGGGAAAAACAGTCACAAAGCGGTATTTGTCCGCCAAAAGGACCCAGGAAGTGGCGTAACATTGACCGTAGCCCGACTGACCTCCGCCATGGAAGGAGATGATCAGGGGCGGGTTTTCGCCGTCGGAAAGGTCGGTGGGAGCGTACTCAAACCAAACATTGTCGACTCCTTCGGTGATAGATACATGGACTTCTTTCAATTCATCGGGGATGATGTGGGAATCCTGTTCATAAAAAGCTTTTACGTTTAAGATATCCCCTTTGGGATGGGTAATGTTGGCGTCGCCGGTAATCGACCGGCCGGGAACCAGTTTTACTTTCGACATAATACCAAAACTCCTTTCTTGTATACAAAATTTATTATATAACATGCTGAATCCATGCGCAAGAACCCCGCGAAAGGATTGGTGGGATCTCCAATTCCTCTTAGGGGTTCTTAGTCAAAACGCCGGTAAAGGGGATAAAAAAATCCCCGTCCGAAGACGGGGAAAGAAAAATCAGTCGATTTTCTGGATCCATCCGAAGGGATCGGGGCGTTTGCCCCACTGGATCCCGGTAAGCTCGTCATAAAGCTTTTGGGAAAGCTCGCCGATCTTGCCGCCGGACAGTTCCATATCCAGATCGCCGTACCGGAGCAGCCCCACAGGGGAGATGACCGCCGCCGTACCGGAACCGAACATCTCGGTGAATCGACCCTCTTTGTAGGCTTGCGCCAGCTCCTCAATGGCGATCCGACGCTCGGTAATGGGAACGCCCCAGTGCTTTAAGATATCGATGACCGATTTTCTGGTGATGCCGGGGAGAATGGAGCCTTGAAGCGCGGGGGTAATGACCTCGCCGTCTACCACGAAGAAGACGTTCATGGCGCCTACTTCCTCTACGTACTTGCGCTCTACGCCGTCTAACCACAAAACCTGAGAGAAGCCCTGCTCGTCGGCGATGTCTTGGGCTTTCATAGACGCCGCGTAGTTTCCGCCGGTCTTAGCAAAGCCGGTGCCGCCCCGGACCGCGCGGACGTAGTTGGTCTCTACATAAATCTTGACGGGATTTAAGCCGCTGGCATAGTAAGCGCCGCTGGGGCTCATAATAATAACAAATTTGTACTTGGTAGAGGTATGGGCGCCCAGAGAAGGCTCAGTCGCGATGCAGAAAGGACGGATGTAAAGAGATTTTCCATCGCCATGGGGAACCCAATCCGCGTCAATCTTCAACAGCTCTTTTAACGCCTTCAAGGCAAACTCCTCATCCAACAAGGGCATAGACAGCCGGTCGTTGGAGTTGTTGAGCCGCTTAAAGTTTTCTTCGGGGCGGAACAGCTGAATGGTTCCGTCTTCGGTGCGGTACGCTTTCATACCCTCGAAGGTTTCCTGGCTGTAGTGGAGGCAGTTACAGGCGGGGGACAGGGGAATGGGACCGTAGGGAATGATTTGAGCGTCATGCCAACCCTTATCCACATCCCAGTCCATGGTGAACATGTGATCGGTAAAATACTTGCCAAAGCCCAGATTATTTTCGTCGGGTTTCGGCATGGGATTTTGCGTCCGGGTAATTTTGATTTCCATATGAAGCAGTCCTTCCTATTTTAAGTAAGGTAAGAAATTTTTTCTTCCCTTTAGTATAGCACAGTGATAAAACCGGGTCAAGCAGCAACCTTTCTATCTTTTCGCCCTTTTAACTACTGAAAATAGAGATTTTTTCCAAAGAAAAAGGCTTGCGGCGGGAAGCGATCTATGGTATTCTTTTAGAAAAGAAGCTTTTCGCTCGGATTTTAAAAAAATCCTTGACAGTGAAAAGATAACGTGGTACAATAACCAATGCACAATAAAGAAGAATGTTCCGTTCTCACCTGGCCGATTGAAAGACATTGGCGGGTCAATAGGTTGAAAGGCGGGGAGAGTCTCTGCTTTTGTGAGCGCGGGCAAAGGTCCGTGCTTTTTTTCATATCATTTGTTTTTACCAGGCGATGGAGGTGCTTATCATCAGCAAAAAAGAGCTTCAGATCAACGAAGAGATCCGGGAAAAAGAGATCCGTGTCGTAGACGAAAACGGCGCCCAGCTCGGCATTATGCCGACGCGGGAAGCCATGAATCTGGCCATTCAAAAGGGGTTGGATCTGGTGGACATCGCGCCCCAGGCGACGCCTCACGTCTGCCGTATTATGGACTACGGAAAATACCGGTATGAACAGGCAAAAAAGGAGAAGGAAGCAAAGAAGAATCAGAAGACGGTGGAGGTAAAAGAGGTGCGGATGTCGATGAATATCGATACCCATGATTTTACCACCAAGGTAAACCAGGCCACCAAATTTTTAAAAGGCGGCGACAAGGTGAAGGTTTCGGTTCGTTTCCGCGGCAGAGAGATGGCTCACACCGATTTGGGCAAGGCTCTCCTCCTTCGGTTCCAGGAGGCCTGTGCGGAGGTCGGAAGTGTGGATAAACCCGCGAAAATGGAAGGAAGAAGCATGGTCTTGTTCCTTTCTCCGAAGCCTGTAAAATAAACGATCGCGGCGAAAGCCGTCAATACCAAGATGAAGGAGGACTTCGATTATGCCGAAGGTCAAAACGCACAGCAGTTCGAAAAAGCGCTTCAGCTTAACCAAGAACGGCTTAGTAAAAAGAGGACAGATGGGAAAACGCCATATTTTGACGAAAAAATCCTCGAAACGGAAACGGGCGCTGCGCCAGGGTGCGTATGCGGATAAGACCTGCGCCGCTACCGTAAAGATGATGATCCCCTACAAATAATAGTGAAAGAGTACTTGGGAGGTAAAGAATATGGCTCGTGTTAAGGGCGCTATGATGACGCGCAAAAGAAGAAATAAAGTCTTAAAGCTGGCCAAAGGATATTGGGGCGGCAAGAGCAAATTATTTAAAACCGCAAAAGAAGCGGTTATGAAATCCGGGCAGTATGCCTACATTGGCCGGAGACAGAAAAAACGGGATTTCAGAAAGCTTTGGATCACCCGGATCTCCGCCGGCTGCAAGATGAACGGGATCAACTATTCCCAGTTTATGAACGGCTTGAAAAAAGCGGGCATCACCCTGAACCGGAAGATGCTTGCCGAGTTGGCGATCCATGACGAAGCGGCCTTTACGTCTTTGGTAGAAAAGGCGAAAGCGGCCCTGTAATTGAACGACTTACGCCCGGCCTTTTTAAGGTTTGGGCGTTTACTCGTTTTTATCCGAAGAATTTTTCAGCCATCAGGAGGTCAATATGGAGATCCTCTCTTCCCGGGAAAACGGGCGGATCAAGGAATATGTCAAGCTTTGCCGCTCAAAGCGGTTTCGGGAGAATCAGGGGCGCTTTACCATCGAAGGGGAAAAACTGTTTGTGGAAGCGCTTTCCTCCGATTATCCGCTTTTAGAGGGCTATTGGACAGAGGATTTTTACCGAGATCATACAGATCTCGCCGCCCTTTGCGAAAAAAAGGGGATCCGGATCGCGTTGGTTTCCCCTTCGGTTTCCGAAAAGATGACGGCGTTTTCCTCTCCCGCCGGAGTGTATGGCATTTGTCGGATGAAAATGAGACAGCCTGAAAGGGAGCTTCCGGTTCGGGGCGGCTTTTTGGGCCTTTGGGATCTGCAGGATCCGGGGAACGTAGGGACCATTTTGCGCGCTGCGGACGCTTTTGGGATTGACGGTGTTCTTTTGAGCAAAAACTGTGCCGATCTTTATAATCCCAAGACCGTCAAAGCGGCCATGGGATCGTTGTTTCGCGTTCCTGCCGTGGTGGTGGATATGGAAGAATACCTCCGCCAAAAGCCGGCCGCGCTTCGCTGTTTCGCCGCAGTGCTGGATGATAAGGCAAAGCGCCTCGGCTCGGTGTCGGTGAAAAACAGTCTTGTGATGATCGGAAATGAGGGAAACGGCCTTTCCAAAGAACAGGCGGCGCTTTGCGGCGAGACGCTGATCATCCCCATGAAGGGTCAGGCGGAGTCCTTGAACGCCGCCATGGCAGCAACGGTGGTTCTTTGGGAGATGGCGCGATAGGAGGACGTATGGAAGGGATCCTTTATGACATCTGGCTTTCTTTGTGCTTTCCTTTTGGCTCCAGAATTTTAGGGAAACTATTGCGGGAATTTCCGGCAGAAGAGATCTACCGGCATAAAGGAGAGCCTCGGGCTTTGGGGTTAAGCGAAAAGGACGGGAAACGTTTGCTGTCCGTTTCGGATGACCGGCCAAAGCGGATGCTCGAGAAATGCGAAAAAGAAGGGATCGAGGTGATTGGCTACGGCGATGCCCGCTATCCTTCGTCGCTCAAAGAGATTATCGATTCGCCGGCGGTTTTATACGTCAAGGGCCATCTTCCCGACCTGGACCGGCGCCTTTCCATTGCGGTGGTAGGAACGAGAAACGCGACGCCTTACTACCAAAGCGTTACCGGAAATCTTTCCTATCAGCTGGCGAAAGCGGGTGCTGTCATCATCAGCGGTCTTGCTCTGGGCGCAGACAGCTTTGCACATGCGGGTGCGCTGAAGGCTTCGGGGGTCACGATCGGGATCGCAGCCTGCGGACTGGATATTTCGTATCCCAAAGGCAACGAAGCGATGCGGGAACAGATCTTAAAAGACGGCGCCATCATCAGTGAACTGCCTTTGGGGACGAAGGTAAGCTCCGGATATTTCCGCGTCCGAAACCGGCTTTTGGCTGCCCTATCTCAAGGTGTTTTGATCACGCAGGCACCGCTGCGCAGCGGCACGCTCCTTACGGCGAATCATGCGCTGGAGCAAAATAAAGACCTGTTTTGTGTACCGCCTGCGGATATCTATTCACCGGAATGTATGGGTGTGGCAAAGCTGATCCGGGATGGCGCCAAGAGCGTCTTTTCGGTTTACGATATTTTAGAGGAATATTCTTCAAGATATGTGCAAACTCTGGATATGAGCCGCCTTTCCGCGGAAGGGATGATGCGCCGGTCTCCGAAAAAGGCGGCCGGAATGTCGAATTCTCAGCGTCCTGTGGAAAAAGCTGAGGAAAAAAGAGAGATGCCAAAGGATCTTACCGAGCATCAAAAGCAGATCTATCAGGCGTTAAAGGATACGCCGACCCATCTGGAGGAAATTTTAGCAAAGACCGGCTTAAAGTCATTTGAAGTGCTGTCGGGCTTAACAGAGATGGAACTGATGGGGATCGTAGAAGCGGTCTCCGGTCAGCTCTACCGGCTCGTATAGACTAAGTTTACAGCACAGGGAAAGGGATGAAGCGTTTGGCAAATTTAGTGATCGTGGAGTCGCCGGCAAAGGCGAAAACCATTCAAAAATATCTGGGAAAACGGTATCAGGTGATTGCGTCTATGGGACATGTCCGGGATCTTCCCAAAAGTACCCTGGGCGTAGATGTGGAAAACCATTTTACTCCGAAATATATCAATATCCGCAAACAGTCGGAGACCATCAAGGAACTGAAGGCCGCCGCCAAAAAATCGGATCACATCTTTCTCGCCACCGACCCGGACCGGGAAGGGGAGGCGATCTCCTGGCATTTGGCGAATCTTTTGAATTTAAGTGTGGAGGACAAAAACCGGATCACCTTTAACGAGATCACCAAAACCGGTGTGACCGACGGGATGAAGCACCCGAGAAAGATCGATTTGGATCTGGTGGATGCCCAGCAGGCCAGACGGATCTTAGACCGGCTGGTGGGGTACAAATTAAGCCCGTTTTTATGGAAAAAGGTGCGCCCCGGGCTTTCCGCCGGCCGGGTACAGTCGGTGACGGTGCGGGTGATCGTGGATCGGGAAAACGAGATCCGGGCGTTTGTGCCGGAGGAGTACTGGACTATTGACGCAAAGCTTTCCGCGGCTTCTTCCAAAAAGACTTTCCCGGCGAAGTTTTACGGGCTTGGAAAAGAAAAGATGGAGCTGAAAACAAAAGAGGAGACCGACGAAGTCCTTTCCAAGATCGAGGGGAAGGATTTTACTGTCCGTTCGGTGAAAAAAGGAACCAGACAAAAACAGCCGGCTCCGCCCTTTACCACTTCGACTTTACAGCAGGAAGCGTCGCGGAAATTAGGGTTCCAGTCCAGAAGAACCATGAAAGCGGCGCAGGAATTATACGAGGGCGTCGAGATTCCGAAAATGGGCGCGGTAGGTTTAATTACCTACATGCGTACCGACTCCATCCGTATTTCCGATGACGCCAAAAACGCGGCGGCGGAATATGTCAAAGAACGGTACGGAGAAAGCTACCTTCCCTCTTCGCCGAGAGTGTTTAAATCCAAAAAGAACGCCCAGGACGCGCACGAGGCCATCCGTCCCACCATGCCCACGCTTTCTCCGGAGCAGGTCAAGGACAGTCTCACCGGCGATCAGTATAAATTATATAAGCTTGTATGGGAACGGTTTATCGCGAGCCAGATGGCCAACGCCGTGTACGATACCGTGTCCGCCGACATCGACGCCGATGGGTACACCTTCCGCTCCAGCGGATTCTCCGTTCGGTTTGACGGGTTCACCGCTTTGTATGTGGAAGGAAAGGATGAGGAGGAAGAAAAGCAAAGCGCTCTTCCCGATTTGAAGGAGGGGGACGTGCTGACGGTGCGGTCTTTAGACAAGAATCAGCATTTTACCGAGCCGCCCTCCCGGTTTACCGAGGCGTCTCTGGTGAAATTTATGGAAGAAAACGGCATTGGCCGTCCTTCTACCTATGCGCCCACCATCACCACCATTTT
The DNA here is from genome assembly GCA_944387915.1 of uncultured Clostridia bacterium. Taxonomy (GTDB): domain Bacteria; phylum Bacillota; class Clostridia; order Oscillospirales; family Ruminococcaceae; genus CALXGT01. The sequence goes on along the minus strand of CALXGT010000050.1, from coordinate 44,485 downwards.
GGCGAGAAATTATGTGGAGCGGGAGCAAAAACAGTTAAAACCCACTCTTCTCGGGGAGATCACCACCCAGCTGATGAAAGACTATTTTTCTTCCATCGTGGATGTGGATTTTACCGCCCATATGGAAGAGGATTTAGACCGGATCGAGGAAGGAAAACAGCCCTGGATCCAGACGATTGAGGAATTTTATGGGGGATTCTCCAAAACCTTGGAAAAGGCCGAGGAGGAGATGAAGGACATCAAAATGAAGGTCCCCGACGAGGAGACGGACATCGTCTGTGAAAAATGCGGGCGGAAGATGGTCATTAAAATGGGACGGTACGGGAAATTTTTGGCCTGTCCCGGTTTTCCCGAATGTCGGAACACCAAACGGCTCGCGGTAGAGATGCCGGGGAAATGCCCCAAATGCGGCGGCAAGATTTTGGAAAAGAAATCCAAAAAAGGAAAGAAATTTTACGGCTGCGAACATAATCCCGAGTGCGATTTCCTGTCGTGGGATCCGCCCATTGACGAAACTTGTCCCCAGTGCGGCAAGACCCTGTTAAAAAAATCGGGCCGGGCGGCGAAGGTGTATTGTTCCGATCCGAATTGCGGCTATGAGAGAAAGGAAAAAACCTCGTGAAAGCGGTAGTCATCGGCGGGGGACTTGCGGGATGCGAGGCAGCTAATATTTTGACCCGGTACGGGGTCGAGGTATTGCTTTATGAGCAAAAGCCGGTACAGTTTTCCCCTGCCCATAAAAGCGAAGGGCTGGCGGAACTGGTTTGCTCCAATTCTTTCAAGGCGTCCCGGATCGGTTCGGCGGCGGGGCTTTTGAAAGAGGAGATGCGCTTACTGGATAGCCTTTTGGTGCCCTGCGCCGAGAAAACGGCGGTACCGGCGGGAGGCGCTTTGGCGGTGGACCGGGAAGCGTTTTCCAAATTGGTCACCGAGACAATAGAAAACAACCCCCACATCACGTTGGTGCGAAAAGAGGTTACATCCATAGACCGAACTTTGCCCACTATTGTGGCGACGGGTCCTCTCACCTCCGATAAGCTAACGGAATCCATCATCGCTTTGACCGGGGAGGAACAGCTTAGTTTTTACGACGCGGCGGCGCCCATTGTTACCGCGGACAGCATCGATTTTTCGATCGTGTTTGCCGCATCCCGCTACGGGCGGGGCGAGGACGATTATTTGAACTGCCCGATGGATAAAGAGGAGTACGAGGCGTTTTACGACGCCTTGATCTCGGCCGAGCGGGCAAAGCTCCACGATACGGACACCCTTTCGGTGTATGAGGGCTGTATGCCGGTAGAGATTATGGCGAAGCGGGGAAAGGATACGCTTCGATTTGGCCCCTTAAAGCCGGTGGGACTTTTGGACCCGAAAACCGGCCGGCGGCCTTATGCGGTGGTACAGCTTCGGGCGGAAAACGCAAACCGGACGCTATATAATCTGGTGGGGTTTCAGACCAACCTCAAATTCGGCGAGCAAAAACGGGTATTTTCCATGATCCCCGGGCTTCAAAACGCGGAATTTGCCCGTTACGGGGTGATGCATCGAAATACCTTTTTGCGTTCGCCGTCTATTTTGGATTTTCATTTTCGATTTGCCGGAGAACCTCCCTTATATTTCGCGGGACAGCTTACCGGCGTAGAGGGATACATGGAATCGGCGGCTTCGGGGCTTCTTTGCGGCCATCATCTCGCCAGAGAGCTTTTGGGCCTTGCGCCGTTATCCCTTCCGAAGGAGTCTATGCTTTACGCGCTAAGCTATCATATCTCCGATCCAACGGTAAAGGATTTCCAGCCTATGGGCGCCAATATGGGATCTCTTCCGCCGTTAGAGGAGCGGATCAAAGATAAGCGGCAGCGGTATGAAGCCTTAGCTGAACGCAGCATACGGGCTTTTTCAAAGGTGCGAGAGAGTATTCCTTTCGCAAAGGCGGCAGAGTAAAGGAGAAATACATGAAGATTATTATGGATGGCTTCGGCGGAGATCATGCGCCGAAGGCGGTTTTAGAAGGCGCGGCGGCGGCAGTAAAGGAATACGGCGTTGATATTTTGATTACCGGCAAAGAAAAAGCGCTCAAAGAAATTGCCAAAGAGGAAAATTTAGACCTCTCTCACATCGAGATCGCGGATGCGCCGGACGTTATTACCATGGAAGATGACCCCGTTTCCCTTTTGAAAGGGAAAAGCCAAAGCTCTTTGGCCGTAGGCTTTCACCTTTTGAAAGAAGGGAAAGGAGACGCTTTGGTAAGCGGCGGATCTACCGGCGCCATTGCCGTAGGCGCTAATTTCATTGCCAAGCGGATCAAGGGGATCAAGCGGGCCGGGCTCGCTTCGGTGATCCCCACATTACAAGGCACGTACCTTTTGATGGACTGCGGGGCAACGTTGGATTGCAAAGGGGAAACCTTGCTCCACTACGGTTTGATGGGCAGTATCTATATGGAGAAAATGTTTGGGCTTTCTTCCCCTCGGGTAGGCCTTTTGAACATTGGCACCGAGGAGACCAAAGGAGACGAAATACACATCGAGGCGTTTCGGCTTCTTTCGGAATCGGGATTGAATTTTGTGGGAAACGTAGAGGCGAGAGACCTTCCCTTCGGCGAAGTGGACGTAGCGGTCGCCGACGGGTTTTCCGGAAACGTGGCTTTAAAGATGACCGAGGGCGTGGCGCTGATGTTCAGCCAAAAGCTCAAGGAGATGTTTTTAGCCGACCTTCGGGGCAAGGTCGCCGCGGTGATGATCAAAGATAAATTTGCGGCGCTGAAAGCTTCTATGGACTATACCGAGTACGGCGGCGCGCCTTTACTTGGCGTCAACTATCCGGTTATCAAAGCCCATGGGAGTTCCAATGCCAAAGCGTTTAAAAACGCGGTGCGTCAGGCGATTCGGTTTTCCGAAAGCAATATGATCGGAGAGATCGCGGAGAAGATCGCTGTCAGAAAAGAGGAGAAGGCATGATGACCGAAGAGCTGGAAAAAAAGATAGGGTACGTTTTTAAAGATAAGAAGCTATTGACGAGAGCCCTTACCCACTCTTCCTACGCCAACGAGGGAAAACGTCATGGCAGACATAACGAACGGCTGGAATTTTTGGGAGATTCGGTGCTTTCTATTGTAGTGGCGAAGCATTTGTTCCTTTCTTACCCCAACATTCCCGAAGGAGATCTCACCAAGCTTCGCGCGGGGCTGGTTTGCGAAAAGGCGCTGGATGTTTTCGCGGATCGGATTGATCTTGGGAAATACCTTCTCTTAGGGAAGGGCGAGGAAATGACCGGCGGGAGAAAGCGGCCCTCTATTCTTGCCGATGCCTTTGAGGCGCTGATTGCCGCCATTTATTTGGACGGGGGCATGGAGGCGGCGGAGAAATTTGTCCTTTCCTTTATTCCGGATCAGCTGGACGTAAAAAAAGCCAATCCCCTTTCGGATTATAAAACCGCTTTGCAGGAGATCATTCAGCAAAACCGGGAAGAAAAAATCGAATATCTGCTGGTTTCCGAAAAGGGACCGGATCATGCCAAGGTTTTTACTGTGGAGGTTTTATTAAATTCCAATGTGATCGGCACCGGCGAGGGAAGCAGCAAAAAACAGGCGGAGCAAAACGCCGCCAAAGAGGCGCTGTCCTTGATGGGGTATGACCTTTGAGTCACAATAATATTTCCCTTTTTATTCCCCATCGAGGCTGTCCCCATCGGTGCAGTTTCTGCGACCAGAAAGCCATTTCGGGGGAGCAGCGTGCTGTGACTCCGCTTACCGTTCGGGAGACGCTAAAGCATGCCTTTGAAAAGCCTCTTTCTCCCGGTGAAACGGAGATCGCCTTTTTTGGAGGAAGTTTTACCTGCCTTCCCAAAGAGGAGATGGAAGCTTATTTGAAAGAGGCGTATCCTTATGTGGAGCGGGGACAGGCTTACGGAATCCGGCTGTCTACCCGTCCCGACGCGGTAGACGAAAAGATCCTCTCCACGCTGGCTGAATATGGGGTGACGACCATAGAACTGGGCGCCCAGAGCATGGATGATGAGGTGCTGCAAAAAAACGAACGGGGACACACGGCGAAGGACACCGTTTTGGCGGCAGAAAGGATCCGGTCATACGGGTTTTCCTTCGTGTTACAGACGATGGTGGGGCTCTTTTCGGAGACCAAGGAAAGCGCGTACGAGACGGCAAGAAAGGTCATTGACCTTCGTCCCGACGGGGTTCGGATTTATCCCGCCCTGGTTTTGGAAGGAACCAAGCTTGCTTGCTGGTATCGGGAAGGAAGATATCTTCCCCTCTCTCTGGATGAGGGCGTTCAAATTACGGCTCAGCTGATGGAGAGGTACGAGGAGGCAAAAATCCCGGTGCTGAAGGTGGGGCTTCACGCCGAAAAGGAACTGGAAAAAAGCTATCTTGCGGGGCCGTACCATCCGGCGTTTCGGGAACTGTGTTTGAGCGAAATATATTATCAAAAGCTATGGGAACAGTTAAAGGAAAAGCCCAAAGGAACCTATACTGTAATCATATCCCCAAAAGACCGTTCCGTAGCGGCGGGACAAAAGCGAAAGAATCTTCTTCGTTTGCAGGAAAAAGGGTATCTCTTGTTCCTTCGAGAGGATGAAAAGCAAAAACGGGGAGCATGGCAGTTACAACAAGGAAAGGAGGAGAAACCGTGCGGTTAAAGAGCTTGGAACTTTTCGGGTTTAAGTCGTTTCCCGATAAAACGGTGATCCCCTTTGACCGGGATATCACTGCCGTGGTGGGCCCAAATGGAAGCGGAAAAAGCAACATCAGCGACGCCATACGGTGGGTTTTAGGCGAACAGTCGGTCAAAAACCTTCGGGGCGGCAAGATGGAAGACGTTATTTTCGACGGGACGGAGAGTCGAAAGCCCGTAGGGAGCGCTACGGTTTCTCTTTCCTTTGAAAACAAGGATCGGGCGCTTTCGGTGGACAGCGACGAAGTAACGGTAACGCGAAAGTACGATCGAGCGGGAGAAAGCGAATACCGGCTCAACGGCGCTTCGGTCCGTCTAAAGGACTTAAACGAGCTTTTTATGGATACAGGGCTTGGAAAAGACGGGTACGCCTTGATTGGACAGGGCAAAATTGCCGAGATCATTTCCGCTAAAAGCAAAGAGCGCCGGGAAATTTTTGAAGAAGCGGCGGGCATCTCCAAGTACCGCTATCGCAAGGGCGAGGCGGAGCGAAGACTGGAGCAGGCGGAAGCGAACCTGCTGCGCTTATATGATATTTTATCCGAATTGGAAGGCCGGCTCGAGCCGTTAAAAGAACAGTCCGAAAAGGCGAAAAGGTTTTTGGAACTGTCCAAAGAGCGGAAAACCCTTGAAATTTCCCTTTGGATCGATACGCTTAATCGGGAAGAGGAGACCCTCAAAAAGGGGGAGCGGGAGTATCTGGCCGCTAAAGAGGAAGAAGAGCAGATTGAGCGAAAGATCAATGAAGCGGAAACGGAGATCCAGGATATTTACGATCAGATGAATCGATACCTTTCTCAAAGTGAGGAGTATCGAAAGTTTCAGGATAATTTAAACGTCGCTCTCGGCGATCTCCGTTCTAAGGCCGCTGTGGCGGAAAACGATCTTTCCCATCATAAGGAAGCGCTGGAAGCGCTGGAAAAATCCTTTTCCCAGGCGAAACAGGCTGCCGGCGAGATGGAGCAAAAAATAGAGGAAGCGAAAAATAAGCGCCGGGAGTTAGCGGAAAAGAAAAAGGAAGTGGAAAAAGAGCAGGAAGCGTTGGAAAATGAGCTTCTTTCTCTTTTGGAGGAATCCAAGGAAGCCGATGGAAAGAGGAAGGAACTGGAAAGCCGGCGCAGAGAAGCGGCTTTAAACCGTTCTCGGGAGGAATTGCTCGCGATCAATCTGGAAGAGAGGGAACAGGAAGGCGCCCTTCGTCTTCAACAGGCAAATGAAGATATGCTTCGCCTTTTTGCGCAAGAGGAGGAGGCAAGGAAGCAAAAGGAAGAAACCAAGAAAGCGCGAGAGCAGCTGTCGGAGAAAAAACGCTCTTTGGAAAATGCCCTTAAGGGGTATGAATTAAAAAAGGAAAAGCGGGAAAAGGAAGCAAATGACGCGAAGGAAAAGGCGGAACAAAAGCAGCTTCAGATCCGGGAAAAAGAGCAAAGAGCCAAGCTTTTAATGGATTTGGAAGCGTCCATGGAAGGCTTTTCCGGGAGTGTGAAAGCGGTGGTACGGGCGAAGAAAAACCGGATTCTTTCCGGGATTTACGGCCCGGTTTCCGATTTGCTTTCGGTTTCGGAAGAGTACGCAATCGCGGTGGAGACCGCGTTGGGCGCCGCTTTGCAAAATATTGTGGTACAAGACGAGCGGGCGGCGAAATCAGCCATTCGCTTTCTAAAGGAACAAAAGGCGGGGCGCGCCACCTTTTTGCCGTTGACTTCGGTCAAGGGGAAGATTTTTGAACCCGAGGGCGTTTCCAAAGAAGGGGGATATGTGGATATCGCATCCCGTTTGGTGCGCTGTGAGGAACCCTATCGGGGCATCGTTGATTTCCTTTTGGGGAGAATTGTCGTTGCCGAGGATTTGGACGCCGCTTCCGTTATGGCGAAAAAATACGGGTACCGGTTTCGGATTGTGACCTTGGACGGTCAGCAAATTAACGTAGGCGGAAGCTTTACCGGCGGTTCCCCTCTTCGCAATCAGGGAATCCTAAGCCGGAAAAACGAAGCGGCCCGGCTTCTTTCGGAAAGTGAACGGCAAAAGGAAGAGATGGAGGCCTTCAAAGACCGGTATCAAAAGCTTCGGGCGGATTGGGAGACGCTAAACGCCGAATATGAGGCGATCCGGTCGGAATTGATTGTCATAAACCAGGACGATATTCGCTTTTCAGGGGAGGAAAGTCGGCTGGAAGAAGAAGAAAACCGGTTTCACTCCCTCGCTGTCGACGCGCAAAAGCAAAAGGAAGGGGAAGAAAAAGAGAGCCTTTCCCGCAAAGAGCGCCTCCTTGAGGCGAAAACGGCGGCGGCTTCATATCAAAAGGCAGAGGAAGCGCTCATCCGGGAGATGGGAGTCCACGAGGAAGAGCTTCGCCGCCAGGAGGAAGAGCGGGAACAGCGATTGGAGCAGCGAAACCAATCGGGGCAGCGTTTAATCGAGCTGCAAAAGGACTTGGAGCAGCAAGAAGGGGAGATAGGGCGGCTTTTACGGGAAAAGGAATCCTTCCTTTCCGGAAATAAAGATTTACAGGCGCAAAAAGAGTCGTTGCAGACACTCATCGAAGAAGATCGTTTGACTCAAAAACGGCTCCGGGAGGAGGAAGAAAATTACATCGACCGCATTGCCGATTACCGGAAAAAAAGCGAAGAAGCCCTTTCCCACCGGCTGGATGCCGAAAAAGAGGCGACCGAGAAACGAGAGGCGTCCAAGGAGCTTGGACTTCAAAGGGAAAAAGCGAAGGAAAAGCTGATTCGTTTGGATGAAAAACGGCTTTCCGCGCAAAAAAGCTGCGATCAATTGGTGCTGCGTCTTTGGGAAGATTATGAAATGACCAAAAGCGAAGCGTTATCCTTTGCCCAGCCGGTATCCAATCGAAGCGAGATGAACCGGCGGCTTGGAAGCGTGCGCAATCAGATCAAGGCGTTGGGAACGGTGAACGTGGCGGCGGTCGAGGAGTACGAGGAAGTATCAGAGCGCCACCGCTTTTTATCGGAGCAGGTAGAAGACGCCGCTCAGTCGAAAAAAGAGCTGTTGGAGCTGATCCATACCCTTACAAAGGATATGGAGCGGTTATTTTTAGACAGCTTTCAGGCTATCAATCAAAATTTCGGAACCATTTTTGCGCAGCTGTTCGGCGGGGGAAAAGGGGAACTGATTTTGTCGGAGCCGGAAGATGTTTTAAATTCCGGCGTCGAGATTCGGGTTCAGCCTCCCGGAAAAATCATCAAAAATCTCTCCGCCCTTTCCGGTGGGGAACAGACCTTTGTAGCCATTGCCATTTACTTTTCTATTTTGAAGGTTCATCCGTCGCCTTTTTGCGTTTTGGACGAAATTGAGGCGGCTTTGGATGACGTCAATGTAGGAAAATTTGCTTCCTACATCCGGAATATTTGCAAGGATACCCAATTTATTTTGATTACCCATCGTCGGGGAACCATGGAAGAAGCGGATGTGTTATATGGCGTCACCATGCAGGAACAGGGCGTGTCCAAGCTGTTGAAATTGGATACCGGGGCGGAAGCGATGGCGCTTAGCGAAACGTAAGGAGGACCTATGGGACTGTTTGATAAAATCAAAGAAGGACTCAAAAAAACCAGAGATTCGGTAAAGGGTAAGGTAGAACGGGTGGTCAACTCCTTTACCAAAATCGATGAGGAATTTTTAGAGGAGTTAGAGGAATCCCTCATTATGGCGGATATGGGAGCCGCGACCTCCGCCGACATTGTAGAGGCGCTTCGAAAAAAGATCAAAGAAACGGGAACCACTGACGCCAAAGAGGTGATGGGACTGTTAAAGGAAATCATCGCCGATATTCTTTCCGACGAGACGCCCTTTACCCTTTCCACAAAGCCGTCGATCGTTTTTGTGATTGGGGTCAATGGCGCCGGAAAGACCACTACTCTCGGGAAAATGGCGGCTATGTTTAAAAGCCAGGGCAAGAAGGTACTCATCGGCGCCGCCGATACCTTCCGCGCCGCCGCCATCGATCAGCTCGCCGTTTGGGCGGAGCGCAGCGGGGTGGATATGGTCAAGCATGCCGAGGGCGCCGATCCGGCGGCGGTGGTTTACGATTCCATCGAGGCGGCCAAGGCGAGAAATGTGGATGTGCTGCTGATCGATACCGCCGGAAGACTCCACAACAAAAAGAACCTGATGGATGAGCTTCATAAAATGTTTCGGATCATCGAAAAGAAGGCGGAGGGCTGCGACGTGGAGGTTCTGCTGGTGCTGGACGCCACTACCGGTCAAAACGCCGTGAGCCAGGCCGCGCTCTTTAAAGAGGCGGCGAATATTACCGGGATCGTTTTAACGAAATTGGACGGCACCGCAAAAGGCGGTATTGTGGTTTCTCTGAAAAATCAGCTGAATTTACCGGTTCGGTTTATCGGCGTTGGGGAGAAATTGGACGATTTGCAGCCTTTTGATCCTAACCTATTCGCCGACGCCTTATTTGACAACGAATAAAAAGGAGAGACCCATATGGAGCTTTTGATCGCCACCAATAACGCCCACAAGGTGGAAGAATTTAAGAGACTGTTTGCGGGACTGGAGATCGGCGTTTTTTCTTTGAAGGAAAAGGGAATCTCGGTAGAGATCGAGGAAAACGGAAGCACCTTTGCGGAAAACGCCTATATTAAGGCGAAGACCATTTACGACCTGACGAAGGTCCCGGTGATTGCCGACGATTCCGGAATTTGTGTGGACGCCCTTTCCGGCGCGCCGGGAGTGTATTCCGCAAGGTATGGAGGCGAAGGATTGGACGATAAGGGAAGGACGGCGCTTCTTTTGAAAAATATGGAGGGCGTCGAAGACCGGTCCGCTCATTTTGCCTGCGCCATCTGCTATATCGACGCTTTGGGAAAGCGGCACGATTTTTACGGGGAATGCCAAGGTACCATCGGATTTTCCCCAAAAGGGGAAAATGGCTTTGGATATGACCCGGTATTTATGGTGGGGGAGAAGAGCTTTTCCGAGCTTTCGGGAAAGGAAAAGGACCAAATCAGTCATCGGGGAAAAGCCAATCAAAAGCTGCTCGCGTACATGAAAGGAGAAACGGGAAATGACCAGTAAACAGAGAGCTTATCTTCGGGGGCTTGCCAATCCTTTGGAGACTATTTTGCAGGTGGGAAAGGGGGGCGTCAATGAAAATGTGATCAAACAGGTAAACGACGCCCTCACGGCAAGGGAACTGATTAAGATTCGGGTTTTGGAAAACAGCCTTTACACCGCGAAGGAAGCGGCCGAAGAGATTGCCGAAAGCTGCCGCTGCGAGGTGGTTCAGGTATTGGGAAGCCGGATCACCTTATACCGCCGCAACCTGAAAGACCCGAAGATCGTATTGGAATAGGGGTGATTTTGTGAGAAAGATCGGCATTTTCGGAGGCACCTTCAATCCCATCCACAACGGGCATCTGCATATGCTGGAGATTTTGCGGGACCGCCTTCCGCTGGATGAGATCTGGGTCATGCCCGCCAATATCCCGCCCCATAAGGAAGCAAAGGAGCTGGCGTCGGGGAAGGACCGGCTCAAGATGGCGGCATTGGCGGTGGAGGACCTCGAGGATGTGGCGGTTTGCGATCTGGAGCTTCGGTCGCCGGGAAAAAGCTATACCTATGACACTTTAGTCCATCTGAAAAAAGCGTTTCCCGAAGACAGTTTTACGCTGATTATGGGATCGGATATGTTTTTAAGCTTCGAAAAATGGTACCGGCATCAGGAGATTTTGAGTATGTGCGGCATTGTTTGCGCCGCCCGACACGATGGGGAGTACGATGCGCTGATGAAAAAAGCCAAGCGGTTTCCCAAGGGAAATATCCATGTGATTTTAGCGCCGCCGCTTCCCCTTTCCTCTACCGAGGTCCGTTACCGTCTGCACCAGGGAGAAGATATTTCCGGCCTTGTGCCCTTAAAGGTGGCGGAGTATATCCGAAAGCGGAGATTATATAACGGGGAGCAGGAAAAAGTCCTCTACGATTTTCCCTATTTTGAAAAGCTTCTTCGGGAAAAGCTCTCCGAAAAACGGCTTTATCATTCTTTTTGCGTTCGGGATCGGGCGGTTTTCTTAGCGAATCGTTACGGCGCCGACGAGGAGATGGCAAAAGCGGCGGGACTTCTCCACGATATTGCCAAGGATACTCCCTCGGACACGCTATTGAAATTTTTCAAGGACTCTGGTATAATCTTAAAAAGCGAGGACCTTTGGGCAAAGCCTATCTGGCACAGTATCGCCGGCGCGGCTTATGCGCAAAATGTGCTCTTTATTGACGAGACGGATGTCATCAATGCGATTCGTTATCATACAACCGGCAGAGCGGGTATGTCTTTATTGGAAAGAATCGTCTTTTTGGCGGATTTGACCTCAAAAGATCGGGATTATCCCGATGTGGATGTTGTCCGGCGGCTTTCGGAGGAAAGCTTGGACGGCGCGCTTTTATACTGTATTCGCTTTTTGATTTCCGATATGATGGAAAAGGGAAACCTTTTGCATTCGGATACGGTTTCTTGTTATAACGAATTGACAAAAGCAGGAGTAGGGAGAAAATGACAAAAGAAAAAAGAAGTAGAAAACGCCGTTTGACCCGGGCGGATCGGATTTTTCTTTCCCTGGCGATCCTTTTGCTGATCGCTTCGGGCGGAATGATCGGATACGCGTCCTTGATGAGCTGGACGCCGCTGCCCGAGGTAGGGGGAGACGGCAGTACCGTTGTGGGGATCGACGAGGAAATTAAAAATGACGCGGACAACGAGGAAAAAGTGGTAAACTTTCTGATTGTGGGGATTGATTATACCGAGACGGATTCTTCCGCCGGGCTTAATCGAGGTAAGCTTACCGACGTCATTATGGTAGCCAGTTTCAACATGCAGGATAACAAGGTAGCCATTATCCAGATTCCCCGGGATACTTATATTGGAAGCGAGTATCCTACGGGAAAGATTAACGCGGTTTACAACAACGCCAACGCCGGCGGGATCAACAATCTGGCGCGGGTCATTTACGACCGGTTCCGGATTCCTATCGACCATTACATTACCATTACCATGGATGGCTTTATGAACGCTATCGACGCCATTGACGGCATCGAGATCAACGTTACCGAGAGCTTTACTTTGGAAGGGGTAACGTTTCGCCCCGGCGTACAGACTTTAAACGGCTATCAAACCAGTAAGTTCGTCAGAGAACGGCACAGCCGTCAGGGGGGAGATATTGGACGGATGCAGGCGCAGCAGCAGGTATTGTCCGCGATCTTCAAGAAATTTACATCCCTGTCCACTTCGGATATTACTGCGCTGGTGCCCACTCTGTTGAGTGAAGTCACCACCGATATGACGGTGAAAAATATTTTGGATATCGGACTTGAGGCGTTAGCGCTTTCCGCCGAGGATATTACTTTCCATATTGTACCGGGGGAATCGTGCTATGTGAACGGTTATTCGGTATGGACGGTGCATAAAGAGATTTTGGCGGATGTGCTCAATACTTATTTTCGTCCCTTTGATGATCCGGTTCCCGCTGAGGAGCTGAATATTATCGAGGTGCAAAATAGCGTAGACTATTATGATGACCTTACCACAGGTGTGGATGATTATATCGAGTAAAGGAGACCATATGGATTCGAAAGAAAAACTGGAGAAAATCGTTTCGATTTTAGACAGCAAAAAAGCGTTGGATATCCGGGCGATCCGGGTTAGAGATCTGACGATCCTGGCGGACTATTTTATCATTGCCGGAGGCAGCAGCTCTACCCAGGTCAAAATGCTTACCGATGAAGTGGATTACCAGATGGGACTTTTGGGGATCGAGCCGGGGCACATCGAGGGTTACCAGTCGGAGGGCTGGGTGATTTTGGATTACGGCGACGTAATTGTCCATATTTTTCATGGTGAGACCAGAGATTTTTACGGTCTGGAGCGGCTTTGGGCCGACGGAGAACAGGTGGATCTTTCCTATCTTTTGACAGACTGAGAAAAAAACGGAAGGAAGAAAGACGATGAGCAAAGAAAAGGGATATGATTTTGCCGCCATTGAAAAGAAGTGGCAAAATTATTGGGACGAAAACAAGACCTTTAAAGCGGTGATTGACCACAGCAAGCCCAAATATTACCCGTTGGTGGAATTCCCGTATCCTTCGGGACAGGGGCTGCATGTGGGCCATCCCCGTTCCTATACGGCATTGGATATTGTCGCGAGAAAGCGTCGCCTTCAGGGGTACAACGTCCTTTACGCCATGGGGTGGGACGCTTTCGGCCTTCCGACCGAAAATTTCGCTATCAAAAATCATATCCATCCCGAGATCGTGACCAAAGAGAATGTGGCGCACTTTAAAGCCCAGTTAAAGAGCCTCGGCCTTTCCTTTGACTGGGACCGGGAGATTAACACCACCGATCCCGCTTACTATAAGTGGACCCAATGGATCTTTATCCAGCTGTTCAAAAAAGGTCTTGCCTATAAGGCGAAGATGAACGTCAACTGGTGTACCTCCTGTAAGTGCGTACTGGCCAACGAAGAAGTGGTCAATGGCGTCTGCGAGCGCTGCGGCGGGGAAGTGATCCATAAGGAAAAGAGCCAGTGGATGCTGAAAATTACCGCATATGCCCAGCGTCTCATCGACGACCTGTCGCTGGTGGATTATTTCGACCGGATCAAGGCGACCCAAATTAACTGGATCGGGCGCAGCACCGGCGCCGAGGTCACCTTCCAGACCACCCTCGGCGATCCGCTGACAGTATATACCACAAGGCCCGATACCCTGTTTGGCGCCACCTACATGGTCATCTCTCCCGAGCATCCTCTCATTGAAAAATGGGCGGATTCCATCCAGAACATGGATGAAGTACGGGCGTACCAGGCGGAAGCGGCCAAAAAATCCGACTTTGAGCGGACCGAGGTCAACAAGGACAAAACCGGCGTAAAGTTAGAGGGCGTTATGGGTATCAATCCCGTCAACGATCAGCAGATTCCCATCTTTATTTCCGACTACGTTTTGGTGAGCTACGGCACCGGCGCCATCATGGCGGTACCGGCGCACGATACCAGAGACTACGATTTCGCCAAGGTGTTCCATCTTCCCATCATTGAGGTGGTCAAAGGCGGAGACATTGAAAAGGAAGCCTTTACCGACTGTGAGACCGGGATTATGGTCAATTCCGGATTTTTGGACGGCCTTTCCGTCGAGGAAGCCAAGGTCAAGATCGAAGACTGGTTAGAGGAAAACAAAAAAGGGGTTCGGAAGGTCAATTATAAGCTGAGAGACTGGGTTTTTGCCCGCCAGCGGTATTGGGGCGAACCCATCCCCATTGTCCACTGTGAACACTGCGGATATGTTCCCATTCCCGAAAGCGAGCTGCCCTTGCGCCTTCCCGAGGTAGAGAGCTACGAGCCCACCGAGGATGGCCAATCTCCTCTCGCCAACATTGAAAGCTTTGTCAATACCACCTGCCCCAAGTGCGGCGCGCCCGCCAAACGGGAAACCGATACCATGCCCCAGTGGGCGGGATCGTCGTGGTATTTCTTACGGTACTGTGATCCCCATAACGATAAGGAACTGGCTTCCAAAGAGGCGTTGGATTACTGGATGCCGGTAGACTGGTACAACGGCGGTATGGAGCATACCACTTTGCACCTTCTGTACTCCCGGTTCTGGCACAAATTCCTGTACGATATCGGCGTGGTGTCCTGCCCCGAGCCTTACGCTAAGCGCACAAGCCATGGCATGATTTTGGGCGAGGATCACGTGAAGATGAGCAAATCCCGGGGCAATGTGGTCAATCCCGACCAGATCGTCGCCGAGTACGGCGCCGATACTATGCGGCTTTACGAAATGTTTATGGGCGATTTCCAGCTCTCGGCTCCCTGGAATCCCAGAGCGGTGAGCGGCTGTAAGCGGTTTTTGGATAAGGTTTGGAACTTACAGGAAAAGGTGATTGACGGGGAAAATTACCGGAAAGAGTTAGAGACGCCGTTCCATCAGACCATCAAGAAGGTAACCGAAGATATTGAAGTGTTAAAGTTTAATACCGCTATTGCCGCTATGATGAGCCTTATGAATCAAATTACCGCTTCGGGAAACATCAATCGGGCGGAATATCGGGATCTTTTGATTATGCTCAATCCTTTTGTCCCCCATATTACCGAAGAGATCTTTGAACGGATGGGCTTTATAGGTCCCATTACCTCTTGCAGCTGGGTGTCTTACGACGAGGAAAAATGTAAGGAAAACACGGTGGAGATCGTCGTTCAGATCAACGGCAAAATCAAGGCGAAGTTGAATGTGCCGGCGGAGATGGAAAGCAGCGACGCCATTTCGGCAGCGAAGCAGGACGAAAAAGTAGCGGCGGAAATCGCCGGAAAAACCATTGTCAAAGAGATTTATGTCAAGGGGAAATTGGTGAACCTTGTCGTAAAATAAAGACGGTTTGTTCATCGTTTATTTCCAATTTAGACTTGACATTCTGCCTTTTCTTCGGTATAATAGTGAATATAGACGCCATAGGAAGAAAAGCTTCTTCGGGGCGTCATAACCTCTGCGCTACAGCAAAGGGAGGGATTGAGAATGGCAGAAATCAGAGTAAAAGACAACGAATCTTTGGATAACGCATTGAAGCGCTTTAAGCGTTCCTGCGCGAAGTCCGGCGTTCTCGCTGAAGTTCGCAAGAGAGAGCACTATGAGAAGCCTTCCGTACGTCGGAAAAAGAAGTCTGAAGCGGCAAGAAAACGGAAATACAAATAATGTTTTCGGAAAAAGCGAGCATATTCTGCTCGCTTTTTGTTTTATGAGGGAAAAGTATGGAACGACAATCCAATTATGATCTGTCCTGCGAACGATTTCGGTCCCAATTTTTGGCGGCGGACAAAGGGGAGATTGTAAAGCGCATCCCCTTTATTCAGGAAAAGGAAGAGACGTTTTGGCTCACACACTTTGCCCGCACTTACGGTATTTCTTTGCGAGATGGCGTTGTTCGGGCAAAAGATCTTATGCCGGTTTCCAAGGTTGCCGAAATGAACATCTATACGTTATTGTATTACGCGACGCCGGGCGCGAGACAGACCGGTCGGTTTGTGGATTTTGGCTCTTTGCGCAATGGCGCGCCGTTTGCACCGGCGTTTCGAAAAGGGGTGGTGGAGCCGCTCGCCGCGACGTTTTCCGGACGGGAAGATACGTTGCGGGAGGCGGTAACCCGGCTTTGCGGAACGGCGCTTTTGAAGAATGGGTTTTGCCTTTGGGCCTTTGACTGTATGCCGGTCCACGTCTATTTTTGGGACGGGGACGAGGAATTTCCCGCTCAGGCGAATATGCTTTTTGATGAAAGCGCCGTGGATTTCATTCACATAGAAAGCGTGGTCACCATTGGTATGGAGTGTCTCGAGCGGTTGGCAAAGACGGCATCCCTTCCGATCAAAGGGTCGCCGCTTCACTATGTTTGGTAGGAGGGAAAGGATGGCTTTGTTTCGTCCTGACGCGTATTTTTCAAAGATTACCCAGATTCCTTTTTCCCTGTTTTTGGAGCGGGGCGTCCGTCTGATTTTGTTGGATGTGGACAATACCCTTACTACTCATGACAATCCGGTGCCGGCTGAAGGGGTCGTAGACTGGCTTGAACGGGGAAAAAAAGCGGGGCTTTCTTTTTCCATTCTCTCCAACAACCGGTATGACCGGGTCAAGGCTTTTGCCGATTCCCTTTCCCTTCCGTTTGTTTCCAAAGCGGCCAAACCTCTTTCCAAGGGCGTAAGAGAAGCTCTTTTTCGGTTTCAGGTAACGAAAAAAGAGACGGCGATCATCGGCGATCAGTTATTTACCGATATGCTTTGCGGTCATTTCAGCGGTATTTTTTCGGTGCTGGTGGTGCCCTATCAGTTGGAGACGCGAGGATTTTTGAAAGTGAAGCGGGTTTGGGAACGGCCGTTTTTGCGGCGGTACCAATCTTTACTGGAGGAAGAAAAATGAAGATTGCGCGATTTGGCCCGGCGGGCAAAGGAGAACTGTTTCATCAAAAATATAAAAAAACCGAGGAGACCGTTTCCTATTTGATGGATTTTGGACTCAATGCCTACGAGTATCAGTGCGGCAGAGGGGTTCGGATCAACGAGAATGCGGTAAAACGTCTCGGTGCAGAAGCCAGAGAGCAGGATATCGCTCTTTCCCTTCATGCGCCGTACTATATTTCCCTTTCCTCGGTGGAGAAGGAAAAGCGGGATAAAAGCGTGGACTATATTTTGGAAAGCGCCAAAGCGGCGGATCTGATGGGCGCGGACCGGATTGTGGTTCACAGTGGATCCTGTAGTAAGATGACCCGGCAAGAGGCGCTTTTGCTCGCTTCATCGACTTTAAAAAACGCCCTTTCGGCCCTCGAGGAGGCACATCTTTCCCATATCACCATCTGTCCCGAGACCATGGGGAAAATCAATCAGCTCGGCGATTTTGACGAGGTGATGACATTGTGCGAACAGGATGAACGCTTGCTTCCATGCATCGACTTTGGCCATTTGTACGCCCGGACTTTCGGCGCGGTCAATGGAAAAGAAGCGTTTTCCAAGCTCCTTTCGGAGATGGAAAACCGCCTCGGAAACGAGCGGGGAAGGAACTTTCATGCCCATTTTTCCCGGATCCAGTTTACCGAAAAGGGCGGGGAAAAATGCCATCTTACCTTTGAAGACGAAGCATACGGACCGGAGTACCATCCACTGATTCAACTCATTGTTGAAAATCACCTGACCCCTCGCATTATTTGCGAGTCGGCGGGAACCCAGGAGATCGACGCTGCCGCCATGAAAGCCGCTTATGAGGCGCTTGGAGAGCGGCGGTAACGGGGAATATTTCCCGAAAAACTCTGGAAGGATGCCTCGAAAAGAAGGAAAATCGGGGAAAACGGGTTACAAGATGGAAAAAATGGATTTAGGGCTTGAAAAATAGCAGAAAATAGGGTACAATACAGAGAGTATCAGTAAGTGTTTATATAAAACGGGCGGCGGTTTGCCGTCATAAGGACTAACGAAAACAGATGGAGGTTTCTACATGATTTCTGCGGGTGATTTCAGAAACGGCTTGACTTTTGATATGGACGGGAATGTGATGCAGGTCATCGAGTTTCAACATGTAAAGCCCGGCAAGGGCGCGGCGTTTGTTCGCACCAAGCTGCGGAACGTGATTACCGGAGCGGTAACCGAGACGACCTTTAACCCTACCGCCAAATTCCCCGAGGCGTATATTGAGCGCAAGGATATGGAATATCTGTACCACGACGAGCATTTATATTATTTTATGGATAGCGAGACTTACGAGCAGGAAGTCATCGACGAGAAGTTCCTTCCCGACGGTTTCCAGTTTGTGAAGGAAAATATGATTGTAAAGGTGCTGTCTTACCAGGGCAACGTGTTCGGCGTAGAGCCCCCCAACTTTGTGGAGCTGAAGGTAACGGCGACGGATCCCGGATTTAAGGGTAATACCGCTACCAACGCCACCAAACCCGCTACGCTGGAGACTGGCGCGCAGATTAAGGTTCCTCTTTTCATCAATGAAGGGGAAATGATTCGTGTCGATACCCGCACCGGGGAATATATGGAGCGGGCATAGAAATTAGAGAGACGATGGATTGAAGGAGGTTCGGAAAATGGAATTGTTAGAGAAAGCCGCATATATTAAAGGTATGATGGAAGGTATGGAGCTGGATGAGAGCAAAAAGGAAGTGAAGCTTATTCATGCCCTGCTGGATCTGGTCGAGGATCTCTCTGAAACGGTGGTTGGCCTGAAAGAAGAGATGGATGAGATTTGTGAGCTGACTGACATCTTGGACCATGATCTGGGCGATGTAGAGGAAGCCGTCTTCGGCGAGGATGACGAGTGCGATTGTGACGAATGTGATTGTGACGATTGCGACTGTGATGACGACGAGGAAGTCTACGAGGTGACCTGCCCTTCCTGCAATGCCACTTTGTATGTGGATGAAGAGATGCTGGATGAAGGCGAGATGGTCTGCCCCTCCTGCCATGAGAAGCTGGAGTTCGATTTGGACATCGGCGACTGCGATTGCGGTGAGGAAGGCTGCGACTGTGAGGAAGAAAAGGAATAATTTTCCTTTGTCTTTGGTTACGGCGGGAATTTTCCCGTGGTGATAAAAAATAAATTGATATGTTTCGGGGCGGAGTGAAATTCTCCACCGGCGGTATAGTCCGCGAGCGCGAAAGCGTTGATTTGGTGCAATTCCAAAACCGACGGTATAGTCCGGATGAAAGAAACAAGCGAGAGCCATTTGGCAGTTTGCGTCCGGGAACGATTTTTCCCGGACGTTTTTTCGTTTGCAAAACCCTGGAATGGCGAAGCAACCCTTCGCAGAAAGGAAAACGATGCAACACGCAACTGTACAAAAACGGATCGATGTCCGCAAAATCGCTATGATCGCCATGCTTTCGGCGATCTCCACTGTGCTGATGTTTTTCAGCTTTAACGTTCCCCTGATGCCGGGGTTTATTAAGATGGACTTTTCCGAGCTTCCGGCGCTGATCGCTTCCTTTACCCTGGGACCGGTAAGCGGCGTTGTGGTCTGTCTTGTTAAAAATCTAGTAAATGCCATGTTTTCCACAACGGGACTGGTGGGAGAGCTTTCCAACTTTATTTTAGGTTCCCTGTTTGTATTTCCCGCGGGGCTCATCTATCAGAAGATCAAAGGCTTTAAAGGCGCGGTTATTGGTTCTATTGCGGGCGCCCTGATTATGGCGCTTTTAAGCGTATTTACCAACTACTATGTGGTGTATCCGGTGTACATGAAGCTGTTTATGCCGCTGGAAGCCATTTTGGGGGCGTATCAGGTCATTAACCCCAATGTGGAGAACCTTTGGCAGGCGTTGTTCCTCTTCAATATGCCCTTTACGTTCATCAAGGGTATGTGCAGCGTGGTCATCACCCTTCTTACTTACAATAAGCTGTCTCCGCTGCTAAACGGAAGAGAATAGAAAGTATACTTCAAAAAGAGAAGGCAGGCACTTTTGTGCCCGCCTTTTTGCTTTTTCAGGAAGGGCGATATTCCTTCCTTTGATTTTCCAAATGGGGAAAGGTTTTGGTGGATCCGGCGACGACGCCTTTTGTGACGCCGTTTCCGAAGACAAGAAGGGTTCCTTTTCCGGTGAAGGTGTCTCGGCGATGGCGGTCGAGAAAAAAGGAGAGTTTACGAGAAGCAACCCAAATGGAAATCAGAAATCCGACCAAACCGAAAAGAAAAGTCCTTTTTTTCATACTGCGCCTCCTCGTCTTATTTTATCATAGGGAGAAAAAAATCGCAAACCTTCGACTTTTGGCGGATCAATTGAAAAATATTTTCCGTCGTGATACAATAAACCAAAGGAGTTGGAACCTATGGAACAAATTCGTTACGGCGTAATTGGAACCGGCTGGATCGCGAAAAGCTTTATCGGCGCGGCCAGACTTACCGGAAAATTCGATTTTTGCGCTCTTTATTCCCGAAAAGAAGAAACGGCAAACGCTTTTTTGAAAGACCTTCCGGAAACGGCGACAATTTATACCGATCTCGAAGAGATGGCGTCTTCCGCTATCGATGCCGTTTACATCGCTTCTCCCAATCGATTTCATTTTTCCCAGGCCAAACGGTTTTTGGAAGCGGGAAAGCATGTGCTGGTGGAAAAGCCGGCGTCGGTAACCCCAAAACAGGTTGCCGCCTTGCAATCCCTCGCAAAAAACAAGGGCCTTGTCTTTTTGGAGGCTATGCCCACCATCCATATGCCGCCTTTTGCTCTCTTTCAGGAAGCAGTGGCCAAAACGGGGAATATCAGCACGCTTCGGATCAATTTTTCCCAGTATTCTTCCAAATATCCCGCCTACCTAAAAGGGGAGCTTCCCAACATCTTCAATCCCGCTATGGGAACCGGCTGTTTGATGGATTTGGGGATTTACTGTGTTTATCCTGTGGTTGCTCTCTTTGGGAAACCGGATCGCGTCGAAGCATGGGCTCGTTTTTTGGATTCCGGCGCGGACAGCTGCGGCACGGCTCTATTGTTCTATCCGGATAAAACGGCGGTATTGACCTACTCTAAGGTAGATGGAAGCGTCATTGGTTCGGAGATCGGAGGGGATCAGGGAACAGTAGCTACCGATTCCATTTCCCATTTGACCAATCTCCGCTTTGTGGGGATCGATGGAGAACAAACGACGCTGTACACCACCGCTTCCAAAGAGGAACAGATGCGGGGCGAAGCGGAGACCTTTTTCTCGCTTATCGACGGCGGGGAACGGGAGAGGGAGCGGTATCGCGCTCTTTCCGATCTCTCGCTGACGGTGAGCGAGGTGCTATCTCGCATTCGGAAGAAAGCGGGAATCTCTTTTCCTACGGAGGTGGAACAGGATGACAAAGCGTAAATGGCTCGCCATGTGTTTGGCTTTTTCCCTTTTGTTATTGACCGCTTGCGGAAAACCGGCGGGGGAAGGGGATGAGGAAACGATATCAGTGATCCAAAAACTGGAATCTTCTACATCCTTTTCCTCAGAATCTGCTTCTCAGGTGGAAACGGATCTCGGAGAAATCAATCCCCTTACAGGAGAAGGGGGCTATAATGAAGAAGCGGTAGGAAAGCGCCCGGTGGCGGTCATGGTCAACAACATCGGCCAGGCCCTTCCCCAACGGGGACTCGCGGAGGCGGACATCCTTTACGAGGTCGTAGTGGAAGGAGGCATCACCCGTCTGATGGCGGTGTATGCCGATCCATACGACATTCCTTATGTAGGACCGGTGCGAAGCGCGAGACATTACTATATTTCCATAGCACTTCCCATGAATGCGTTGTATGTCCATTTTGGGGGCAGTCCGGCAGCGTATCAGTATATCAGTCAATACGGCGTGGATGACGTAGATGGCATGTACACCCAAAGCGGCGTTTTTTATCAGGATATGGATCGGGCGGCCGCAGTGGGAAGAGAACACAGCTTTTTTATCAACGGGGAAAGCATCCTTTCTGTTTTAGAAGGGAAGGGTGTTGATATCCAAGGGGAGACGGCGGCTCCCTTCGCTTTTGCCGAAGAGGAAATCTCCTTCGAGGAAAAGCCGGCAACAGAGATTTTCATTCGGTTTTCTTCCGGTTACAATTCAGGATTTACCTATGATGAGGAAAGTAAACTGTATCAAAAACAAAGGAACGGGGAAGACCATATTGATGGGGATACCGGGGAATGTCTCACCTATCGGAATGTAATTTTGCTTTTTACTTCGGTCACATCCTATAACGGAGAAGCGGAACGTCGGGAAGTCAGCTTTGCCGGCGGAGACGGATATTATATGACCGACGGGGGCATTGTCCCCATTCATTGGGAAAAAGGCGGGGTTACCGATCCCTTTACCTTTACTAACGCCGATGGAACGTCTCTCGAAGTGAATGTGGGAAAAAGCTATATCGCTTTGACAGACGAAAGTCAGCGTCAGTATTTTACATACAATCAGTAAAGGAGAAAGAAAATGAAATTCAAGGAGATACCTTATCGTCGGGTGAAGCGGGAAGCGCTGCTTCGGACCCTTTCCCATCATATTGAACAGTTGAAAACAGCCCAGTCAGAGGGCGAGGCGTTGGCGGCGGTGGAAGCCTTCGAAAAAGCGGGGGAAGAATTCGAGACCGCCTCTTCCCTTGCGTATATTCGAAATTCTATTGATACGCGAGATCCTTATTACCAGGAAGAGCGAAGATTTAACGACGATCTCGCTCCCTTTGTCAGCGAAAAGACCCAGGAATTTTTGAAAGCACTGCTCCAAACCCCTTACCGAAGCAGGCTGGAAAAAGAATACGGAACCCTCTTTTTTGAAAACGCCGCGCTGCAAATCAAGGGATTTTCTCCCGAGATCATCTCCCTGATGCAGGAGGAAAATGCCCTGGCGGCGGAATACGAGAAGCTTTACGCCTCGGCGAAGATCCCCTTTATGGGAAAGACGCTGACGGTGGCGCAGCTTGCGGCTTATAAAGAAAACCCCGACCGGGAGATCCGGAAAAAGGCGGTGGAGGCGGAAGGGGGCTTCTTCGACGAACATCGGGACGCCTTTGACGATATTTACGATCAGTTAGTGAAAAACCGCACCAAACAGGCGAAGACGTTGGGATTTGAAAACTATGTGGAGCTTTCCTATATTCGGCAGATGCGAAACTGTTACACCGCAAAAGATGTGGACGCTTACCGCAACGAGGTTATTGAGCAGATTGTTCCCATTACCGTAGAGATTAAAGCGAACCAGGCGAAGCGCATCGGGGTGGATCATATCCGGTATTGGGACCAGGTCTTTTGTTTCCCCGACGGCAACGCGTCCCCCAAGGGCACGCCGGAGGAGATTTTAGCGGCGGGCAAGGGGATGTACGAGGAAATGTCCAAAGAAACCCGAGAATTTATTCAGAAGATGTTCGACATGGAACTGTTTGACGTCCTGGCCAAGGAAGGAAAAGCGCCCGGAGGATACTGTACCAGTTTGCCTCTCTATCAATGTCCCTTTATCTTTTCCAACTTTAACGGCACGTCGGGAGATGTGGACGTTTTGACCCATGAAGCGGGACATGCCTTTGCCGACTACATCGCCGGAAAAGAGATTTCCCACAGCTTTTTAAGGAATCCCACCATGGAAGCCTGTGAAACCCATTCTATGTCCATGGAGTTTTTGACGGCGCCGTGGCACCATCTTTTTTTCAAAGAGGACACCAAAAAATATGAGCTTTCCCATGCGGAGGACGCCTTGGTATTCATTCCTTACGGCTGCTTAGTGGATCATTTTCAGGAGGAAGTCTATCGGCATCCGGAAATGACGCCCGAAGAGAGAAACCAAACCTGGGCGAGGCTGGAAAAACAGTACCGCCCTTATCTGGACATGGAAGGGGTCCCCTTTTACGGGCGGGGCGCCGGCTGGCAGCGGCAGCTTCACATTTACCTCTATCCTTTTTACTATATCGATTACAGCCTTGCCCAAACAGCGGCGCTGCAAATGTGGGTAGAGTCGATGAAGGATTGGGACGAGGCATGGAAAAAATATATGGCGTTTTTGCGCCAGGGAGGGACCAACACCTTCGTGGGGTTGGTAGAATCGGTAGGGCTTCGGTCTCCCTTCCGAAAGGGCGCGTTAACCGAAACGGCAAAACAGATCCGCGGGTGGTTAGAGAGACAGGAGATATAAAGCTTCCTTATCTTTTGATGTTGACAATCTATTGAAAACAAGATATACTGTTTTTGCGCTTTTCTAATGAAACGTTGGAAAGCATTTTTGAATGTACGAATGGAGGAAAAAAGATGAAAAGATGGTTGGCTTTACTGCTGTCGCTTGTTTTGACGGTGAGCTTGGCGGCGTGTGGGGATGACAAGGGCTCTTCTTCCGATGAAAACTCCAATTCCGGGGCGATCATTTCTACCGAAGATCCTTCGTCGGAAACTTCCGGCGAGGATGAGGATTCTTCCCTGCCGGAGAGCAGCGAGGATGAGGAGAGCACCGGAGATGATACCTTCGCTTACGCGGTGGGAAGCTGGGACGGCAATACCTTCAAGAATGAAACTACGGGGATCACTTTCCAGTGCCCCGAGGGTTGGACCATTTACAGCAACGAAGAACTGGCGCAAAATCTTGGCATTGACGCGGCTTTGTTTACCGAAGAGGGAGCGGATGCGCTGGCTTCCGCGGCGGTGTTTGCCGATTTTATGGTGATCGATACAACCACCGGCAACAACATCAGCCTGATGTACGAGAATCTGGATGTAACTTCCCCTCTGGCTGCGGTTTCGTTAGAGGAATACGCGGATATCGTTTACGCCCAGGCTACTGCCAGCAGTGATGCGACGTATACCGAAGGAGAGAAGGAAACCAGAACTCTTTGGGGAAAGGATTGTATCTTAGTTCCCCTGTACGGTTCGATCAGCGGTATCGATTTTGCACAGTATATGGTTCTGTTTGAGGAGGGGCCTTTGGTGGGCTTGGTCACGGTGAGCTGTTTCGACGGCACGGATGTGGATACCTTCCTTGGCTACTTTGAATAAGCGAAAAACGGGCGGAATATTTCGCCCGTTTTTCTTTTGGCAAATTGACCGAAAAAAGTTTAAAAAGTTTTATCACAAAGTTTATTTACCCTTTTTGAAAAATATGGTACAATAAAAAAGATGACGGCGGATGGTCGTCGTTGGTTTTTGCTGTTTTTATTTTGGAAAAGGCAGAAATGCCTATGAAAGGGAGGAGACGTTTATGGCTCTTGTAACCATCAATTTTGAAAGCCAGTATCTTGGCAACAACCATGAAGTGGGGATTATTCTCCCCGATAAACCCAGATCCAAAAGCCCCACGGAATTTTACGGAAGCGGCGCGAAATATAAGGTCCTCTGGCTTTTGCATGGAACCTTCGGCGATTACTCCGACTGGATTCGGAAGAGTATGATCGAGCTTTACGCCTGCGAAAAGGATTTGGTTGTGGTCATGCCTTCGGCGTTAAATTCCAACTATTCCAACTGGCCTACCTTTGCTACTGGCTACAATATGTACGATTACCTTTTTGACGAGCTGATGCCGTTGATCTACGGATGGTTCCCGGTGTCGGACAAGAGAGAAGATAATTTCATCGCCGGTCTTTCCATGGGCGGCGGAGGCGCGTTAAAATACGCGGTCAATCATCCGGAAAAATTCGCGGCGGCGGCGATTTTGTCCGCGCCGGCTATGTGTATGGACGGTATCGAAGACTTAGACGCTTCCGCGCCCAACAGCCCTAAAAACGCCCGGACCCAGAACAGCATCGCCAACGCCGGCGGTTTGGATGCGTACCGGAATTCCTACGAGAACACCTGGAAGATTTTGGATGAAAAAATCGGTACCGGTGTTTTGCCGAAGCTGTATTTCTGCTGCGGCGACAAGGATTTCCTTTGGGAAGCCTACAACACCTTTAAAAATCATGCGCTGGAAAAGGGTTATGATATTACTTTCGAAGAGGCGGCAGGTTACGCCCATGAGTGGCGCTTTTGGGATATCTTCATTCAAAAGGCCCTTACCTTCTTTGGACTGGACCAGATGGATGCGGGAAATCCGTTTTAACTTTATTTTCGCGTTATTATGTAAGGAGGTTTTTGTATGTGGAATCAATTTCAAACCGATGAATATCAGGGCATGATTGCCGAGACTATCGCCATTCCCGGCGACGAAGGGGAGTCGATTCATGCGTATTTTTCCCGTCCTTTGGGAGCGGGACCTTTCCCCGGCATTGTGCTGATCCCTCATATGCCCGGATGGGACGAATATTGCAGAGAGGCGGCGAGACGGTTTACTCAGCACGGATACATGGTGCTTTGCCCCAACATTTACGAGCGCTTTGGCCATGGAACGCCGGAAGAGGTCTCGTTAAAGGTAAGAGAAGGGGGCGGCGTCCCCGATAAAACGGTCATGGGAGACTGCAAAGGGGCGTTATCCTTCTTGAAGAACCAGCCTAACGCCAACGGAAAAGCCGGTGTGATCGGTATGTGCTCCGGCGGACGGCATACCTTCCTCGCGGCTTGCCAGTTAGACGGCATCGACGCGGCGGTAGACTGCTGGGGCGGCGGCGTGGTCGCGCCCAAAGAAAAGCTTACTCCTGCGCAGCCGGTGGCTCCCATTGATTACGCCGAGAAATTGAGCTGCCCGCTTCTTGGCATTTTCGGAAACGACGATTTCTCGCCGACACCGGATGACGTCAATGTCATGGAAGAAACCCTAAAGAAATACGGCAAGGACTTTACCTTCTATCGTTACGATGGCGCGGGACATGGCTTCTGGTACTATCATAATCAGATGTATCGTCAAGAGCAGGCTATGGATTCTTTGGAGAAGGTCTTCGCCTTCTTTGAGGAACACTTAAAATAGCGGGGGATTGTATGGAAATGGGTTCGCCCAAACCGGTTTTTACCAAAGATCCCTTTGTTGTAATGGTCAAGCCTATAGGTTCCGCCTGTAATCTTCGGTGCAGTTACTGTTACTATTTGGAGGCAGGAACCCGAACGGGGAAGCCGCACCAAACGCGGATGACCGACGAGATGTTAGAGGAATTTATCCGGGGCTATATCAAAGCCAGCCCCGGACCCAACATTTCTTTTGTCTGGCATGGCGGCGAGCCTACCCTGGCGGGCCTTCCTTTTTTTGAAAAAGCGGTAGCCCTTCAGAAAAAATACCTTCCGGAGGGCTTTTCTTGCTGGAATAATTTACAGACCAACGGTATTTTGCTCGACGAGGAATGGTGCCGTTTTTTGGCGGAGAACCATTTTGACGTGGGTCTTAGCATCGACGGCGCTTCCTGGATCCACGACCGGTTTCGGAAAGACATAAACGGAAACGGAACCTACGACCAGGCGGCCGCGGCGGTAAAGCGGCTCCAAAAAGCGGGGATCCAGCCGGATCTTCTCTGTACGGTGACCGAAGCCTCCGCCAAGGAACCTCTTGCGGTGTATCGGGGGTTAAGAAGCCTGAATACCGGATGGATCCAGTTTATTCCCATCGTCTGTCGGGATGAACAGGGTAACGTCACCCCCGACTCGGTCACGCCGGAAGGATACGGCCGGTTTTTATCGGTGATCTTCGACGAATGGCTGCAAAACGATCTTGGGAAATTAGACGTCCAGTTGTTTGCCGAGATGGCGACCGTATACGCTGGACGTCCCGCTAGCCTTTGCTATATGGCGCCGCGCTGTGGGCGGGTGCTGATAGTGGAGCATGACGGGAGCGTGTATTCCTGCGACCATTTTGTAGACGGGGATCATCGGATCGGCAATATTGCCGAAACGTCCTTGGGAGCGTTGGTGGATTCGCCCTTTCAAAAAAAGTTCGGTGACAGCAAGGAAGAAAAACTGACGGCGAAATGCAAACGCTGTCCATGGCTGTTTTTGTGCCGGGGCGGCTGTTTAAAAGACCGTTTTGCGGTCACCGAGGATGGAGAAGAGGGGCTTTACTATCTTTGCAAGGGGATGGAAGCTTTTTTTGCCCATACCGAAAAGCCGGTTAAAACGGTAATGGAAATGGTCAAAAAGGGAAAATCTCCAAGCGAGATCTCTTCGTTTTTCCGTATGGAAGCGAAAAAACGCTGGGAAGGGGTGGGGCGAAACGACCCGTGCCCCTGCGGAAGCGGAAAAAAAGCGAAAAACTGTTGCTGGGATTTCCGGCCGTAAAAAAACGCTGTGCTTTTGCACAGCGTTTTTTATTTTATCCCTTTAACCTTGCAGCCATCTTTGCTCTTTGCGTTCTATCCAAAATCATTTTCCGGAGTCTTAAATTTTCTGGCGTCACTTCGATGAGCTCGTCATCGGCGATAAACTCGATGCACTGCTCCAAACTCATAATTTTCGGCGGAACCAAACGGAGCGCGTCGTCGCTTCCGGCGGCACGGGTGTTGGTGAGCTGCTTTCTCTTACAGACGTTAACCACCAGGTCCTCCGCTTTGGGAGATTGCCCCACAATCATTCCTTCATATACCTCAACGCCGGGCCCGATAAAGAGCTGCCCCCGTTCCTGGGCGTTATATAAGCCGTAGGTCACGGCGGTACCGGTTTCGAAGGCGATCAGGGAACCGGTGGAACGTTTGGGGATGTCCCCTTTGTAGGGAGCGTAGCATTCGAAGACAGAAGCCATGATCCCCTCGCCCTTGGTGTCGGTCAAAAACTCGTTTTTGTAGCCGAAGAGCCCTCTCGCGGGAATCAGAAACTCAATTTTCATCCGGCTTCCCTGGGGCGTCATCGACTGCATTTCCCCTTTGCGGCTTCCCATTTTTTCCATGACGGAACCCATGTACTCCTCGGGAACATCGATGACTAACCGCTCGATGGGTTCCTGACGGACGCCGTCGATTTCCTGGAACAGCACCTTAGGCGTGGTGACCTGGAATTCGTAGCCTTCTCTGCGCATCGTTTCGATCAGGATAGAAAGATGCATTTCCCCTCTTCCGGACACTAAAAAGCTATCGGCGGAGTCGGTGTCTTCCACCTTTAACGAAACGTCTTTTAAAAGCTCTCGGTAAAGACGCTCCCGAAGCTGGCGGGAGGTGACAAACTTCCCTTCCCGTCCGGCGAAGGGGGAAGTGTTTACCGAGAAGGTCATCTGGACAGTAGGCAAAGAGATTTTCGAGAAGGGGAGAGGCTCTACCTTTTCCGGAGAACAGATCGTCTCGCCGATGGTAATATTTTCAATGCCGGAGAAGCAGACAATGTCGCCGATGGTGGCTTCCTCGCAGGGCGTGCGCTTCAACCCCTCGATCTGGTACAGGGAAACGATCTTTCCTTTGTAGTTGGTATCCGGATTGTGGTAGTCGCATACCGATACCTCGTCGCCCCGTCTTAATTTTCCTCTGGTGATCCGTCCAATGGCGATGCGTCCTACGTAGTCGTTGTAGTCGATGGAGGAGACCATCATCTGCATAGGTCCGTTTTCATCCCCCTCGGGAGGATCGATATGCTCAATAATTTTTTCAAACAGGGGACGCAGATCGGTGCCGGGAATATCGGGACTGAAGGAGGCGATACCCGCTCTGCCGGAGCAGAACAAAACCGGGCTGTTAATCTGGTCGTCAGAAGCGTTTAAATCGAACAGAAGCTCTAAAACTTCCTCTTCAATCTCGTAAAGCCGCGCGTCAGGACGGTCGATTTTGTTGACCACTACAATGATTTTGTGTCCCAGTTCCATCGCCTTTTGCAGCACGAACCGGGTTTGGGGCATACAGCCCTCGAAGGCATCCACCAAAAGCAAGATCCCGTCCACCATCTTCAATACCCGCTCTACCTCACCGCCGAAATCGGCATGGCCTGGGGTATCGATGATGTTGATTTTTACCCCGTTATAGGTCACCGAGGTGTTTTTCGCCAGGATGGTGATACCCCGTTCCCGCTCTAAGTCGTTGTTATCCATGACCCGTTCGGCGACCACCTGGTTTTCTCGAAAGGCGCCGCCCTGTTTTAGCATTTCGTCTACCAGGGTGGTTTTTCCATGGTCGACGTGGGCCACAATAGCAATATTGCGCAAGTCGTTTCTAATCAAGATAATTCCTCCTGCTTTGTCGAAATTCGGCTATTTATGGTATTTGCCTCCGCTCATCAGCGAGAAGGCACGGTAAATCTGTTCCAAAAGAATGAGGCGGGTGAGCTGGTGAGGAAAGGTCATAGGAGAAAGGGACAATAACAGATCCCCTTTTTTCTTGATCCGGTCGTCCAGTCCGTAAGAGCCCCCGATCACAAAGGTAGCGCTGCTTTTTCCATGCAAGGGTAGCTGCCTTAAATAATCGGAAAAGGAAGGCGACGAAAGGGTTTTTCCCTCGATACAAAGAGGGATCAGTGCCTCCCGCCCGGAAAGCTGAGACAAAATGGCGTCCCCCTCTTTTTCCAACCCTTTTTGGATCTCTTTGGGGGACGGATCAGTTTTCAGACGGTACTCCGGAAGCTCCTTGACGGTGAGCTTACAGTACGCCGACAGGCGCTTTATGTATTCTCCGCAGCCTTCCCGCAAAAAACGTTCCTTTAACGATCCCACACACAGAAGCTCCAGGTTCATCATAGGAAAAACCGCCTTCCTTCGCCCCATTTGGGCAGCACATACACTTCGCACGGATGTTCTCCCACCGCGCTTAGCGAGGATTGGAGCGCCAGCGAGGGGAGATTATTGTGCTCGCTTAGATGGGCGAGTAAAAGTTGTCGAAGATTTCCTTGGGTAAGCTTTTGAATCGTCTGGGCCGCCTGGGCGTTGGAAAGATGGCCGGAATCGGAAAGAATTCGCTTTTTTAAGAAATAGGGATAAGGACCGTTTCGAAGCATTTCCCGATCGTGATTGGATTCCAGCATCACGGTGGAGCATTCCGAGAGCATCGCTTCGATCTCCTCGCTCACATACCCTAAATCGGTGCAAACCGCCGCCGTCGCCCCGTTTTTCTCCTGGATTTGGTAGCAGACACTCTCCGCCGCGTCGTGGGAGGTGGCATAGGGGGTAACGATAAACCGGCCGATGTCGGCGGGACCGTTTAACGGGATCATGCGGTTCCCGTTATGCAGGATTCCCTTTTCGTACAGGGCGAGAAGGGTTCCCCTGGTTGCGTACACCGGGACGGGAAGGTATTTTAACAAAGTGGAAAGCCCCTTGACATGGTCGCTGTGCTCATGGGTAATAAAAATTCCCTGGATCGCTTTTTTGTCGATGCGGGCATCTTTCAGAAACCGAAATACTGTGCGCACGCCGGTACCCATGTCGATAAAAAAGCCCTCGGCTTGCGAACCTATGAAGGTGGCGTTTCCGGAAGAGGAACTGCACAAATTATAAAGAAAAGACAAGCGAAAGCTCCTTTCTTAAAATAGGGCGCAAAAAGGGGCCGGAGAAAAATTTCCCCAACCCAAACCGCGTTATAAAACCTGGGGTAAAACCATACTGTCGGGGGTAACAATTTTTTTAATATCAGCGCCTAATCCCCTTAGCTTGTCCTCAATGTTTTCATAGCCCCGTTCTACATGGTAAACGTCTTCGATTTCAGTTGTTCCCGAGGCGGCAAGCCCGGCAATAATTAAGGCGGCGCCCGCCCGAAGATCGGTGGCCTTTACCGAAGCGCCGGTGAGACGGCTGACGCCTTCTACTACGGCTACTTTTCCGTTGACGGTAATATCCGCTCCCATGCGGCGAAGCTCGTCCACATATTTAAAGCGGTTATCGAAAATGCTTTCGGTAACCATACTCGTTCCGTTGGCCATGGCGAGAAGAGTGGTAATTTGAGGCTGCATATCGGTGGGGAATCCGGGATGGGGCATGGTTTTAATGGTGGTTTTTTCCAGCCGCCCGGTGCCGATGACTCGAATGCTATCGTCGTATTCTTCCACGATCGCGCCAATTTTTTGAAGCTTGGAGGTCACCGCCTCCAAATGCTTTGGAATGACGTTCTTAATGAGGACATCGCCTCCCGTGGCGGCCGCCATCACCATAAAGGTGCCGGCTTCAATCTGATCGGGAATCACCGAATACTGCGCGCCATGCAGAGAGCTAACGCCCCGAATTTTAATCACGTCGGTTCCGGCGCCGATAATGTTGGCGCCCATAGAGTTTAAAAAGTTCGCCAGATCCACAATATGGGGCTCTTTGGCCGCGTTTTCCAGGATCGTTAATCCCTCCGCTTTCACCGCCGCCAGCATAATGTTGATCGTTGCCCCTACTGTTACTACATCAAAATCAATCTTCGTACCCAAAAGGTGTTCGCCTTCCAGGCACACCATCCCTCGGTCAATTTCCACTTTGGCGCCCAGCGCCTCAAAGCCCTTGAGATGCTGATCAATGGGACGGCTTCCCAAATCGCAGCCTCCCGGGAGGGAAACTTTGGCCGTTTTGGTTTTGCCCAAAAGGGCGCCCAAAAAGTAGTAACTCGCCCGCATATTTTTCGCCAAGTCGTATTCCACTACGGGATGCCGAAGGTTTTTGGCGTCAATCCGCAGGGTAGACCGGTTTAACATTTTTACTTCGACTCCCATATGAGTCAGAATCTTTATGCTATAATCAATATCACTGATATTGGGAATATTCTCAATAATGCACGGTTCGTCGGATAAAATAGCGGCAGGTAAAATAGCTAGCGCCGCATTTTTTGCGCCACTCACCGTCACCTCACCCAAGAGACGGTTCCCGCCGTGAATCACATATTTTTCCAAGAGCGACACCTCGCTTCAATTTTTGCAGTATTAGTATACCACACAAAGACATAAAATAAAAGGGAAATTTTTCGTAAATGAGAAAAAGAGGAAAAATTTTTTGACAAAGAAAAAGGTTCATTTTATGGGCAAAACAAAAGCTTTTTTGGAATGGTTCAAGAAGCTGCAACAATTTTTTATTTATTTTTCCTATTGACAATAGTGTGCTGGACGAATATAATGATATTCCATACACTACATAGTGTGGTTATTGACAAACATGACACAAAATATCCCCGCTGCGGGTTGATAGAAAGAGGATGGGAAAATGATTACGAAAATCAAAAAACGAGACGGAAGAGAAGTTGCGTTCAATATCGAAAAGATTGCGACGGCGATTTTTAAGGCGGCTCAGGCCAGCGGCGGAAAGGATTATGACACCGCGTTTTCCTTAGCGCAGCAGGTCGTGGACTATGTGGAGAAGCATTGTGAGGAAGCCGTTCCCACCGTGGAATTTGTTCAGGACGCGGTGGAAAAAATCTTAGTGGAAAACGGACATGCCCGGACGGCGAAGTCCTATATCTTGTATCGGGCGGAGCGCAGCCGGGTTCGAGAGATGAGCACCCGGTTGATGAAGACCTACGAGGATCTCACCTTTAAGTCGGCGGCGGAAAACGACGTGAAGCGGGAAAACGCCAACATCGACGGCGATACCGCCATGGGATCCATGTTAAAATACGGCTCGGAGGGCGCCAAGCAGTTCAACGAGATGTTCGTGCTGGACCCGGTCCATGCCAAAGCCCATCGGGACGGGGATATCCATATTCACGATATGGACTTTTTGACGCTGACCACCACTTGCTGCCAGATCGATTTGGGCAAGCTGTTCAAGGGCGGTTTTTCCACCGGACACGGCCACCTCAGAGAGCCCAACGATATTTCCAGCTACGCGGCGTTAGCCTGTATCGCCATCCAAGCCAACCAAAACGACCAGCACGGCGGCCAGAGTATTCCCTGTTTTGATTACTATCTGGCGGATGGGGTAAGAAAGACTTACGCCCATCGGTATCAGAGCAACGAAGGGAAAGCGTTGGAGCTGTTAGCGGGCCTAACCGACGGTCAGGACAAAGCGAAAGAGATTGTTTCGGCGCTCAAGGAGGAAGGATTGGTTCCTACCTTAACCGGAAGCAACGAATACACCAGTAAGGAAAAAGAAAAGTTAGAGGCGTTGGGATTGTCTTCCGAATTGGCGGAAAAGGTCCAAAAATTTGCCGCTAAGGAAGCGAATAAAGAAACGGACCGGGCTACCTATCAGGCCATGGAAGCGCTGATCCACAATCTCAACACCATGCACTCCAGAGCGGGCGCGCAGGTTCCCTTTAGCTCCATCAACTATGGTACCGATACCTCTCCCGAGGGAAGAATGGTAGTCAAAAACGTCCTTTTGGCGACCAAAGCGGGGCTGGGAAACGGCGAGACTCCCATTTTCCCCATCCAGATCTTTAAAGTCAAGGAAGGAGTCAACTATAACCCTGGCGATCCCAACTACGATCTGTTCAAGCTCTCTCTTGAGGTATCCGCCAAACGGCTGTTCCCCAACTATTCTTTCATCGACGCCCCCTTTAATCTTCGTTACTATAAGCCGGGTCGTCCCGAGACGGAAGTGGCGTATATGGGATGCCGGACGAGAGTGATCGCCAACGCCTACGATCCGGAAAACGAGATCGTAACCGGAAGAGGCAACCTAAGCTTTACTTCCATCAATCTTCCCCGTCTTGCCATCCGCGCCAGTGGCAACATCGACGCGTTCTTTGATTCCTTAAATCGGATGGTGGATCTGGTTATTGACCAGCTGATGGCTCGGTTCCGGATTCAGTGCGGCAAGAAGGTTTATAACTATCCGTTCTTAATGGGACAGGGAGTCTGGTTAGGTTCCGACAAGCTCAAACCCGACGACAGCGTAGAAGAGGTCTTAAAACAGGGCACCCTGACGGTCGGTTTTATCGGACTGGCGGAGGCGCTGGTGGCGCTTACCGGTAAGCACCATGGCGAAAGCCAGGAGTCCCAGAACCTGGGACTGGAGATCGTCGGTTTTATGCGCCAGAAGATGGAAGACGCCACCAAGGAAAAGGGACTCAACTTCTCCTTGATCGGAACGCCCGCAGAAGGACTTTCCGGACGGTTTGTGGCCATCGATAAAAAGATCTTTGGCATTATCCCCGGCATCACCGACAGAGAGTATTACACCAACTCCTTCCATGTGCCGGTATATTATCCCTGCACCGCTTTCCATAAGATCAAAACGGAAGCGCCTTACCATGAGCTCACCAATGGCGGCCACATCTCCTATGTGGAGCTGGACGGCGATCCCTTGAGCAATCTGGACGCCTTTGAGCAGGTGGTTCGTTATATGAAGGAATGCAACATCGGATACGGCTCCATCAACCATCCGGTAGACAGAGACCCCATTTGCGGCTATACCGGCATTATCGGCAACGAGTGCCCCAAGTGCGGCCGGAAAGAGGATGAAGGCGATGTGGGCTTCGAGCGGATCCGCCGTATCACCGGCTATTTGGTGGGAACGTTAGACCGGTTCAACAACGCCAAGCGGGCGGAAGTGGAAGACCGGGTGAAACATTCGGTGAACAGCGCTGACGCGATGGAACAACTTTAATCGCAAACGGGCGGAGCTTCCGCCCGTTTTGTTTCCGTAAAGGAGGAAAACATATGGGCGCCACCCTTCGTTTGGCCGGCGTGGTCAAGGAGTCCATCGTGGACGGACATGGTCTTCGCTTCGTGGTGTTTTGCCAGGGCTGTCCCCATCACTGTCCCGGCTGCCACAACCCCCAGACCCACGATTTTAACGGGGGATATGACATCGACACCGACCGGATTATTGAGGAGATTCGAAAAAACCCCTTGCTCCAGGGCGTTACCTTTTCCGGCGGAGAACCCTTTAGCCAACCGGAAGCCTTTTTGGAGCTGGCAAAACAGATCAAAAGCATCAAGGGAATGAAACTGGATATCACCGCCTTTTCCGGCTATACCTATGAGCAGCTGCAAAAGCGGGCGGAAACCGAACCGGCGGTGGAAAAGCTTTTGTCTCTTTGCGATTACCTCATCGATGGGCCGTTTATCTTGAGCGAAAGGGACCTGAACCTAAAATACCGGGGAAGCAGAAACCAACGGTATTTGGACCTCAATCGGAGCAGGGTCGAAGGACATCCAGTCGAGGTACCGGAACACCCGGATACCAAAAGGAAAATTTTTCGTCCTTCGGGATATTCCGGCAGCTAAAAAAGAAAATAGAAAAACCTATTGCAAAAGGGATTTCCTTTTGCTATAATCAGCATGTACGCAGAGTAGGAATCCAGGCGTTAAGTGTCCGCTGAACAGGGAGTTGTCACGGAACGAAAAGCTTGCGCTTGCGGTCTGGTTTCCGCATCCCGCTGTTACATACTGGAGTTTCGGGCCTCCTCTATGTGACAAGACATAAAGGAGGTCTTTTTATGCCCAAAAAACGATTTACTTTGAAAACCATCTGTATCATGGCGCTGCTGGCGGCGCTGGAGATCGTCTTAAACCGGTTTTGCTCCATCAATACCCAGGCGGTAAAGATCGGTTTTAGCTTTCTCCCCATTTCCCTTTGCGCTATGCTCTACGGGCCGCTGGCCGCAGGGATCACCTACGGTCTTTCGGACTTCTTAGGCGCCGTTTTGTTCCCCATTGGGCCGTACCATGTGGGCTTTACCCTGGGCGCTGTGATGATGGGGCTGATCTACGGGCTGTTTTTGTACCGGGATCCCGAAAGCCGCGTGCCTTTGATCCGCAACCGGAAACAGATCCATATGTTCACCGAGATCGTGCCGGCTGCGCTGATCAACTGCGTTCTCATCGGGCTGTTCATCAATACCTGTTTTGTGGCTCAGCTTTACGGCAGCAAAACCTACTGGGGCTGGTTTATGTACCGGCTTTTGCAGTACCTGGTGTTGGTGCCGCTGCATATCGTCTTTTTGCCGGTGCTCACAAAGCTTGGCGATCAGCTGAAACGGCTGGGGCTGGCTGCGAGGTAGAAAGATGACATACGAAGAAGCGTTAGCGTATATTTTTAGCGTCAAATGGACCGGAAGCAAGCCGGGACTTTCCCGGACGAAGGAATTGCTGTCCTTAATGGGGGATCCCCAAAAATCCCTTTCGTTTATTCATGTCGCCGGGACCAACGGCAAGGGAAGCACCTGTGCCATGCTCTATTCGATGCTTCGCGCCCAGGGATACCGGGTAGGGTTATACACCTCTCCGGGATTAAAACGGTATAATGACCGGATGCAGGTCAACGGGCAGGAGATTTCCGAAGAGACGTTAGCGTCTATCGTCGAAGAGATCCGGCCATTTGCCGATGGGATGGAGGATGCTCCCACCGAGTTCGAGATGACCCTTGCCATCGCCATGGCGTATTTTCAAAGAGAGAAATGCGACGTGGTGGTATTGGAAGTGGGCATGGGAGGCGAATTGGACGCCACCAATGTTATTGATCCCCCCCTTGCGGCGGTGATCACGCCGTTAGGTATGGATCATGTCAAAGAGCTTGGTCCCACCCTTTCGGACATCGCGAGGGCGAAGGCGGGCATCATCAAACCGGGAACGGCGGTGGTCTGCGCGCCCCAGCCGGAGGAAGCCAAGGCAGTGATCCAAAAGACGGCGGAAAAAAAAGGATGCGTACTCTCTTTTTCCGACCCCGACTCCCTTCGGATCACTCATATTTCGTTAAAAGGCATCACCTTCGACTACAAGGAGTACAAAGGATTGTTTCTCCCCATGGCGGGTACCTACCAGCCAAATAACGCCGCTTTGGCAATCACCGTGTTACAGGTTCTTCGGGAAAGAGGGCTTGCGGTTTCGGATGAGGCGATTGTTTCGGGGCTGTCCCAGGTTTGCTGGCCCGGGAGATTCGAGGTGCTGGGAGAGGATCCTCTCTTTATTTTAGACGGCGCCCATAATCCCCACGGGATGGCGGCGGCGGTCCAAAGTATCAAGACCCAGTTTTCCGGAAAACCGGTTTTGATCCTGACTGGCGCTTTGGCGGACAAGGATGTTACGGGGATGTACTCGATGCTTCTTCCTTACGCGAAACGGTTTTTTACCATTACCCCGCCAAATCCCCGGGCGATGGAGGCAACAGAGTTAGCGAAGCTTCTTTGTTCCTTCGGGAGAGAAGCGACGGCGTTTCCTACGATTGAAGAAGGAGTCCATGCCGCCGTTGCGAAAGCCAAAAGTACGGGGATCCCCGTAGTGGCTTTGGGTTCCCTTTATTTTTCCCAGACGGTACGGGAATGCTACCAAAGGGAAGTTGACAAAGAAGAAAAAGACTGATATAATGAACGAAAAAAGAGGATCAGGAGGGAGAAAATGCATATTTCTTGCTAACGATACGGCGAAAAGGAAAAGGAAGCGGTGAAAGCCGTCTTTTTGTGTTACCTTTCTTTTTGTCGTTTGGAAAGCGGGAAATGATGCATCTTTTCGCCCAAAAGGAGTAACGCCTTTTTGAGTTTGAAACGCTGCAGGGTTTCCTGCGGCGTTTTTTTGCGGAAAAGAAAGGAGAACTTATGGCGTTAATCTCTATTTCCCACCTGACCTTTTGTTATGATGGGAGCTATGACAATATTTTTGAGAATGTATCCCTCTCTTTGGACACCAACTGGCGTTTGGGGCTGATTGGGCGAAACGGAAGAGGAAAAACTACGTTACTGAAGCTTTTGATGGGCAAAGAGGAGTATCGGGGCGCCATCTCGTCTCCGGTGGAGTTTGAATATTTCCCCGACGATTCCATCAACGAGACCCTCCCGGTTTTGGAGCTGATGCATATTCTTTCGGATGCGGAGGACTGGGAGATCGAGCGGGAGCTTTCCTTGCTTTCGGTCTCCGATTCGGTACTTTCCCGTCCCTATGGGACACTTTCCGGTGGAGAGAAGACAAAAGTTCAGATCGCGGGGATGTTTTTGCGGGAAAACCGGTTCTTGCTTATCGATGAACCCACCAATCATCTGGACGCCGAGGGGCGGGAGATCTTAGGGGAGTACCTGCGCCGGAAAAAAGGCTTTATCCTCGTTTCCCATGACCGGGATTTTCTCGACCGCGCGGTGGACCATATCCTTTCTATCAATAAAGGGGATATTGAGCTGCAAAAAGGAAATTTCTCTTCTTGGAAAGAAAATCGAGACCGGCTCGATCAATATGAGCAAAGGGAAAACGAGCGGCTTGCGGGGGATATTTCCCGATTGGAGACCGCGGTAAAGCGGACGGCGGGCTGGTCAGACAAG
This sequence comes from uncultured Clostridia bacterium, assembly GCA_944387915.1. Lineage (GTDB taxonomy): Bacteria > Bacillota > Clostridia > Oscillospirales > Ruminococcaceae > CALXGT01. The sequence continues at coordinate 5,898 of CALXGT010000050.1, read as the reverse complement.
GTGGAAAAAGGAAAATACCATTCGGATAACTCGGGTATTTCGGTGGACAGGGGATATGTAGGTCACCAGTCAGCGAAAATGATGAAGCGGGCAAAGGCGATTGAAAACCGAAGACAGACGGCTTTGGATGAAAAGAAAAAGCTCTTGAAAAATGTAGAGCGTCAGGAAGAGCTAAAAATCCATATTCTTCCCTATCGGAAAAAAGAGCTTCTTTACGGAAAGGACTTGACTTTATATTACGGGGATCGGGCTGTGGCAGGCCCCCTTTCCTTTTCCTTAAGCCAGGGGGAACAGGTGGCTCTTTGCGGGAAAAACGGTTCGGGCAAATCCACTCTTTTGCATCGGATCTTAGGGGATCCCATCCGTTATACCGGTGCGCTCTCTTTGCCGTCGGATTTAAAAATCTCCTTCGTGAGTCAGGACACCTCTTTCCTGAAAGGGAATCTTTCCGATTACGCGAGGCAAGAGGAAATTGACGAAAGCCTTTTTAAGACCATTTTGCGGAAGTTCGGCTTTGAGCGGGTCCAGTTTGAAAAAAATATGGAGGAATTTAGCGGCGGGCAGAAAAAGAAGGTGCTGTTAGCGAGAAGCTTAAGCGAGCAAGCGAATCTTTACCTTTGGGACGAGCCGCTCAATTTTGTGGACATTGTTTCCCGGATGCAAATCGAGGAACTGCTGCTTCAATGGAAACCTACCATTTTGTTCGTGGAGCACGACCGGGCTTTTCAAAATGCGGTGGCAAGTCGGTTTTTATTTATGGATGGTGAAAAAAATTGAAAAAGTGGTTGGACTTTTTTCATTTTCTCTTGAACCCACAAAAATGGTAAAATGAAGGAAAAGAAAAATGGGAAAACATTATATAACTAAGATAAAATAAAGAGGACTTTTCTTAGCAAATTCACTGAACATGGACAAAAGTTACGGAAATAAGCAAACGGCCCGTTTGATTTTTTTCGCTTTTTTCGTATAATAAGGATAGCCGTATGGGAAAAGGCAACTGATTTTGCGAAAAAAAGAAATTGACGGGAAAAGGAGAATGAATCGTGGCGACAATAGTGGACGTTGCGCGAGAAGCGGGCGTTTCCGTAGCAACAGTATCTCGGGTAATGAATAACAGTGTGATCGTTTCTGCCGAAAAAAGGGAACTGGTCTATGCGGCTATGAAAAAAGTCGGTTATATCCCTTCCGAGCGGGTCAAAGGAAAGCAAAAGGGCGAGATTAAAACTATTTTGATTTTTACGGCGATCTTTGTCCATGATTTTCTGGCGAGCTGTTCCAGCCAGCTGTTTGAGCTGGGTTACGAAGTGTTGATCCACCCTATGGTGGGACGGGAAGGTGAGTGGGAAGAAGGAAAAGAGACATTAAAACGCCATTTGGAGAGAAATCTAACGGGTGTTATTTTGTATCACCTTCCGGTAATCCACGATCGGGAATTTGTTGATCTTTTGAATCAAACTAAGGTGATACAGGTTGGGGCATGCTGCTCTTTGAAAGAAAATTATGTAATCAGCACCGACAATCGTCGCATGGTGTTTGAAGCGGTTACCCACCTGCTGGAGCAGGGAAGGAGACGGGTAGCCCTTTTGATGACCAAAAGTTTGGTGAATACTTGGGAATATATCGATTTACGGGAACGGGGATATATGGATGCGTTGTGGCAGTATAACCTTCCCCGGGATGAAAAGCTGAAATTTGACTGCGGATTTTCTGTAAAAGAGGCTTACATAGCGACGCGGGATCAAATCTTAACAACTTCTCCCCGGCCGGACGCTATTTTTTGTATGAACGATATGCTGGCAACCGGTTGTATGGCCGCGTTGTTTGACGCGGGCGTACAAATTCCCGAAGAAATTGCGGTAATGGGTGTGGATAATGGATTTTCTTCCCCTTATTTGCCGGTGGCTCTCAGTACTATCGATCAGCAGGAGACGATTTTAGGCATGGATATCGTTCGCTTTTTGGATGAGATCATTACCGGTGTCATTACCCAGGGACGTACCATTTATACGCCGCACAGGATGATTTATCGCACTTCTACCGAAGGAAAGACGGCAGGCCGTTTCTTTGAGTATAAGTAAAAGAATGCCGAGGTTAAAAGGAAAAAGGTCATAGCTTTTGCTATGACCTTTTTTGATGAGAAAGACAGAGGATGGCCGGCGCGGCCGCCATTTTTTGGGGGAGAAGAACGAACACTAAGCTTCGTTGATGGCCAAGTCCAGATAATACCATTTGGTGCGGTCTAACAGCTTTACCCTTCCGATCAGCCCTTTTTCTTCCATAATGTGATTCATGTCCTCCATGACGCTGTTTATAAATTCCGGACATTCGTTGACCCAGGTTTCACAGTGCATGGGGATCAGCATTTGGGTATTGGATTTGGCAAAAATGTCCGCAAAACGTTCCGCGACCCGGTCAAAATCCCGGGAACTTCCCATTTTGTTGCGGATCATAATATTGGGGCGGATCTCTCGAAACCGTTCGCTCATCCCATCGTCATTTCCTCCTACGAAGGCGACACGAAGCCCTTCGGGAAGGTTTAATACAAAGTTTACGTTAAAAATGCTCCCCATAACGCCAAGTTCATTGTCGCCGTCCCGCATGGTAAAGGCTTTGGATTCGGCGTAGGCGCTGCGGCTTGCATGGTGCGTACCGTGGTAAGTATCCAAAGAAAAGCCGTCAAAGTAGTATCTGCCGTTAAAATCTACCGGATAAATGGATGTAAGAGGGACGACATGGGTTTTCGCGATTTCCATAGCCACGGCACTGTGACAGATCACAGTGGGCGAAAACCGGTCGCAAACCTGCTGGAGGTTGGCGATGTGGTCGCCATGGGTATGATTGATAAAAACATAATCCACATTCTCGATGTCTTCTACATGGAAATTCATCAGAGACATTCCAACCCCTTCTTTAAAGCGCTCCGGTACGTCAAAGTATGGATCGGTGAGCAGGGTTTTTCCATTGGAAAATTGAAATTCAAAGCATTGGGCGTTGATCCAGCGAAATTTCAACCCATGGGTGATGAATGATGCGTTTGACATAGTCTACCTCCTGTATTCCTATATTTTTTTCTATTGTTTCTTTCTTTATTATACATATTTTATACAATTATTTCAATACGTAAAACAAATGGATACAAAATATGGGAATACTTTTGGGCGCGGCAGTTATTATCCCAGTAACGCTTCCATCCGCTTTGATCGAGGGGTTTAGTGGGATGCGTACCGTAGAAGCGGGGCTTGCGAGAAAAGAGGAAAGAGAACGGGCGCATTACCGATAAAAAAGAAAACCTGCGATCGCGAAGTGCCGACCGCAGAGTAAAAGAATGGGTAAGACAAAGAATTTGTGACAGCGCGGGCACAGACGGAGAGAAAAAGAAAAACCTGCGATGGCGAAACGCCGACCGCAGAGTAAAACGAATGGGTAAGACAAAGAATTTGTGACAGCGCGGGCATAAACGAAGAGAAAAAGAAAAACCTGCGATCGCGAAACGCCGACCGCAGAGTAAAAAGAATGGGTAAGACAAAGAATTTGTGACAGCGTGGGCATAAACGAAGAGAAAAAGAAAAACCTGCGATGGCGAAACGCCGACCGCAGAGCAAAAGAATGGGTAAGGTAAAATACCCGTACCGGCGCGGGCATAAACGAAGAGAAAAAGAAAAACCTGCGATCGCGAAGTGCTGACCGCAGGTCCTGGAGCTGGTGGACGGACTCGAACCCCCGACCTGCTGATTACAAATCAGCTGCACTACCAACTGTGCTACACCAGCGCTCGCCTCTCATTATACTATAGAGTATTTTCTTTTGTCAAGGCTTTTAAAGAGAAGAACCCATACTGCTGTTTTTAAAAAAGAGAATTGTATTTTCTTTAAAAAGCAGGTATACTGTGGGAGAGGAGGCAAGGCATGAAAAAAGTCTTTTTATATACCGACGGCGCATGCAGCGGAAATCCCGGTCCAGGGGGATGGGGCGCGATTTTGGTATTTGGGGAACATCGAAAGGAGCTTTCCGGCGGGGAAGAAAATACCACCAACAACCGTATGGAGCTGACGGCGGTGATCGAGGGGTTAAGGCAGCTCAAATATCCATGCAGCGTTACGTTAGTCAGCGATTCCAAATATGTGATCGACGCCATTACCTTAGGATGGGCGAAACGTTGGCAGAAAAATAACTGGATGCGAAACAAAAAAGAGAAGGCCTTAAATCCCGATCTTTGGGAGGTATTGCTTTCCGAGATTGAAAAACATCAGATGACCTATCAATGGGTCAAGGGACATGCGGGGCATCCGGAAAATGAACGGTGCGACGAGCTGGCAGTGATGGAAAGCCAGAAGTTTAAATAGGAGAAACATATGAAGGAAAAGGTTTTGGTAGCGATGAGCGGCGGGGTAGACAGCTCCGTTTGCGCCTATCTGCTCAAAAAAGAAGGATATGATGTCAGCGGCGTTGTCTTGAAAATGACCGAGGCTCACGCCGGTACGGTGGAAGCGGCAAAACAGGCGGCGAAGGAAGCGGATGTTCCCTTGATTGTCAAAGAAATGGAAGAAACGTTTACGCAAGAGGTCATTACCTACTTTATTGACGCATACCTTTCGGGGAAAACGCCGAATCCCTGTATTTACTGCAATCCTCGCGTCAAATTTAAGGCGCTCTTGGACACTGCCGATGAGATCGGAGCCCAATGGATTGCCACCGGCCATTACGCCGCTTTGAGAAGAGAAGGCGGGATTTCCTATTTGTGTAAAGGGGAAGATGAAAAACGGGACCAATCGTATATGCTGTATCGGCTCAAACAGGATGTACTGAGCCGTCTCCTTCTTCCTCTGTCTCATTTGGATAAAGCGTCGGTGCGCAAAATTGCCGAGGAAGCGGGATTGAGTTCTTTTTCCGCTCCGGACAGTCAGGAGAACTGTTTTATCCCCGACAATGACTACGGCGCGTATATCGAAGCGCGGCGGGGCGCGCTCCCTCAAGGGGAACTGATTTCCCCGGAAGGAAAGGTTTGCGGGACGCACCGGGGTATTTTACATTATACCGTGGGTCAACGAAAGCACCTTGGCGTCGCGTTGGGACGACCGGTTTTTGTCAAAGAGATTGATCCGCTGAAAAATCGGGTATATCTTGGCGATCTCGTAGAAGGGGAGCAAAAAGAGATTCGGCTTTCCGATCTTTCGGAGACCTTTCCCGGCGCCTGGTCCGATAAAGGGCTTTGGACGGTTAAAATTCGTTCCCGGGCAAAAGCGGTTGGCTGCACAGCCGATTTTGAGGGGAAAGAAGCGGTGGTCCATTTTTGCGAGTCCCAGCGGTTTCCCGCTAAAGGACAGTCCGCGGTCATTTATTCGGGAGATGTGGTTTTGGGCGGCGGAATCATTCAATAAAAAAATTCAAAAAAACTCTTGACAAAATCGATTTTCGGTGATACACTATAAAAGCTGTCACTGAAGCGCTGTCCTGACGGGGCGTAGCTCAGTTTGGTAGAGTGCTTGGTTTGGGACCAAGATGCCGCAGGTTCAAGTCCTGTCGCCCCGACCAGACCGGCGCGAAATAGAATATGGAGGAGTTCCCGAGTGGCCAAAGGGGGCAGACTGTAAATCTGTTGCTTTTCAGCTTCGGTGGTCCGAATCCACCCTCCTCCACCATAATAGGAACATAAAAAAGATATGTTCCGCATAAACCCCGATTTTATCGGGGTTTTTTGCTGCCCAAACGCCGGGATTTTAAGATGCATATTTGTAGATATAAAACGGCTATTTTTACTTTGCGGATAGAACTGAACTCCCGTACAACAGAATAACTGCTTCAAACGGCAGACAAGTCACTGAAAACTTGTCTGCCGTTTTTGCGTTTCACTGCCCGAAGTTTTGCAAAAGACTTCGGGCTTTTTTCATTTCATGAAAA
>CALXGT010000049.1 GCA_944387915.1 uncultured Clostridia bacterium | reverse complement strand
CGAAGAAACGGTGGATTTTTTCTTTCAAAACTGACTGACGGATTATTTAAAGGAATTGACCGGGGAACAGACGTTGACGGCGCCGGTGTACTGGGAAGGGGAACGGGTTGGAAGAGACCGGGCGGATAAAGAAGACTACCGGGTCAAGCTCTCGGTGGCTTTTGCCTTTTCCAATCAGGTTCATTTTACCGAATATTTCCATAATTCCAGCTTTTTGGAGCATGGAGGTTCTCCCGACCGGGCGGTGCGTCAGGCTTTTGTTTCCCACATTGACGCTTATTTAAAACGGAACGGGAAGTATCTGAAAAACGAAGGAAAGATCAGCTATACCGATGTGGAGGACTGCCTCGCGTTGATTTCTTCTTCCTTTTCTACCCAAACATCCTACGAAAACCAGACCAAAAAGGCGATTAACAATAAGTTTATCTACGAAGCAATGACCGATTTTTTAAAGCAAAATTTGGAAGTTTATTTCTTGGAAAATCCTATTGACGCCAACAAAATTGCCGAACAGGTCTTACTCAACAAGCGGAGCAGAGAACGGGCGGAAAAAACGAGGCTGGATCTGAAAAAGACGCTGCAAAGCAATCTCGATCTCACCAACCGGGTGCAGAAATTTGTGGACTGCCGTTCTAAGGATGTTTCCCGACGGGAAATTTTTATCGTCGAGGGAGATTCGGCGCTTGGATCTTGCAAACAGTCCAGAGACGCGGAGTTTCAGGCGATCATCCCGGTGCGGGGCAAAATTTTAAACTGCCTCAAATCCGGTTACGATAAGATTTTCAAAAATGATATCATTTTGGATATTTTGCGGGTGCTGGGCTGCGGCGTCGAGGTGAAGACCAAGTCCAACCGGGAAATCTCCAATTTTGATCTTTCCAACCTGCGCTGGAATAAGGTCATCATCTGTACCGATGCGGATGTGGACGGGTTCCAGATCCGGACGTTGATTTTAACGATGCTTTACCGGTTGACCCCTACCTTGATCGAGGAAGGGTATGTCTATATTGCTCAGTCGCCCTTGTATGAGATCACGACGCGGACGAAAAGCTATTTTGCCTACAACGAGGAAGAAAAGGCGATGATCTTAGAGGAGTTGGGGGACCAGAAATACACTCTCCAGCGTTCTAAGGGCTTGGGAGAAAACGATCCGGAAATGATGTGGCTCACCACCATGAATCCAAAGACCCGTCGCGTGATCAAGGTGACCCCCGACGAAGTCGAAAAGACGGCGGCGGTTGTTGATCTTCTTTTAGGCGACAATGTACAGGGCAGAAAAGAATATATTGCCGAAAAAGGACACGAATATTTAAGTTTAGCGGATATTTCCTAAGGAAGGGAGAAAGGAATGGCAAAAAGAAAAAGCCCCCGTTCGGAAACGGAGCGGGCGGTAAAGATCGACGCCTACATCAAGGATGCGGGCGTGGTGGTGGAGCAGCCCATTACCGAAACGTTGGAAGTCAACTATATGCCTTACGCGATGAGCGTTATTATCTCCCGGGCGCTTCCGGAGATCGACGGGTTCAAGCCCTCTCACCGAAAGCTTTTGTATACCATGTATAAGATGGGGTTGTTATCCGGCCCTCGGACCAAATCCGCTAACGTAGTGGGGCAGACGATGCGCCTTAATCCCCATGGTGACGCGCCTATTTACGAGACCATGGTTCGCCTTTCCCGAGGGAACGAAGCACTTTTACACCCGTATGTAGACTCGAAAGGAAACTTTGGAAAAGCGTATTCTAGAGATATGGCGTTTGCCGCGTCTCGATATACCGAAGTGCGGCTGGAAAAAATCGCCGCCGAGCTTTTTCGGGATATTGACAAAAACGCGGTGGATATGGTTCCAAACTACGATAACACCACCACCGAACCCGTTTTATTCCCCACCACCTTTCCTTCCATCTTAGTCAATTCCAATATGGGAATCGCCGTTTCTATGGCCAGCGCCATCTGTCCCTTCAATTTGGAGGAGGTCTGCGAAGCGACTATCGCTTTGCTCAAAGATCCGGACGCGGATGTGAGCGAAATTCTAAAAGGGCCGGATTTTCCTGGCGGGGGATACATCCTTTACGACCCTGAGGAGTGGCAGAAGATCTATGCCACCGGAAGAGGCTCGGTTCGGGTCCGGGCGAGATATCGAGTGGATAAGGGAGAAAATTGCATCGAGATTACCGAGATCCCCCCTACCACGACGGTAGAAGCCATCATCGACCGGATCATTGAGCTCATCAAACTCAACCGTCTCAAGGAGATTTCCGCTGTTCGGGATGAGACCGACTTAAACGGCTTGAAGCTTGCCATCGAGGTGAAGCGCGCCACCGACCCGGAAAAGCTGATGCAAAAGCTTTATAAGCTTACACCGTTACAGGACAGCTTTTCTTGTAACTTCAACGTTCTTTTGGACGGTTCCCCTAAGGTTATGGGAGCGCGGGAGATTTTAACGGAGTGGTGCCGGTTCCGGCAAAACTGTGTGGTTCGAAGGGTGACCTTCGATTTGGAAAAAAAGAAAGAGAAACTCCATCTTCTTTACGGTTTAGGAAAGATCCTCCTCGATATTGATAAGGCGATCCGTATTGTCCGAGAGACGGAAGAGGAAGAAGAAGTGGTTCCCAATTTGATGATTGGCTTTGGCATCGACGAGGTTCAGGCAGAGTATGTGGCGGAGATTCGTCTTCGGCATTTGAACCGGGAGTACATTTTAAACCGGCTGGAAGAAACCAAGACGCTGGAGGGGGAGATCGCCCAGATGGAGGATACCTTAAAAAGCCAGCGGAAAATCAATAAGATCATCATTGAGGAGCTTCAAAACGTCATCAAAAAATACGCCCAGCCACGGAAAAGCCTGTTCCTTTATCCTTCGGAAATTACCGAGTACGAGGAAGAGGAAACCCCGGATTATCCGGTTCATCTTTTCCTAACGGCCGAGGGGTATTTCAAAAAGATCACACCCCAGTCTTTGCGGATGAGCAGCGTACAAAAGCTCAAAGAGGGAGATCGCATCGTTTTCGATGTAGAGACGGGAAACAAAGGAGAGATCCTTTTCTTCACCGATCGCGCTCAGGTCTATAAGGCGAAAATTTCCGATTTCGACGAAACCAAAGCCAGTTTGATGGGGGATTTCATTCCATCCAAGTTGGGATTTGACGACGGGGAAAAGGTAGCGGCGGCGATTGTGACCACCGATTACAGCGGAGAGTTGTTTTTCGCTTATCAAAACGGAAAAGCCGCCCGAGTTCCTCTTTCCGCCTATGCTACCAAGACCAATCGGAAGAAGCTGCAAAATGCCTACAGCGATAAATCCCCTTTGGTAGCGGTCACTTTTATCACCGAGGGGACAGAGTACGTCTTCACCTCCAGTCAGCAGCGAAAGCTGATCGTCAATCCCTTTTTGATCCCTTTGAAGACCACCCGAAGCACCCAGGGAGTGGCGGTAATGACGCTAAAGAAAAACGCGTTTTTGGAGTCAGTCACCGTGCTGACCGAAACGACCTTCGCCAATCCCCATCGATTCCGGACCAAGACACTTCCGGCGGCGGGAGCCCTTCTTCGAGAGGAAGATGTAGGGGAGCAAATGACGTTAGGATAATAGAAAAAGCTGTAAAGAATATTTCTTTACAGCTTTTTTCGCGTTTTATCCCTTCCAAACTCAAATTTAAAAGCCAAAAAGGGAAGCGTTATTTATAAAAATCAGTCCAAATAGGAAAGCAACGTTTCCATAACCAGGGTCAAGCCGCTTGAAAGGCTATCCAAATCGATCCACTCATCATAGGTGTGGGCGCCGCCACCGGAGACGGTTCCAAAGCATAAAGCGGGAATTCCCTTGGAAAGGGGAATGTTACAGTCGGTAGAACCGGGGTGAAGGACAGGGGAAAGGGAGAAAAGGTCTCGGTATCGTTTTATGAATTGCTCTTCCAGCTTTTTTTGCGACTCGGGGACTGTTTTCGGCATTCCCGGCCGTTCGCCTAACAGTTCTACGGAAATTTGTGCTTTCGCGGGATCAATCTGCTCTAAAAGGGAGAAAAATTTCTTTTTCATAATCGAAAGCCCTTCTTCGTTGTCGGAACGATACTCAAACAGCATGCTGGCTTCCTGGGCAATGGTGTTGACAGAGGTTCCGCCATGAATTTCTCCTACATTGTAGGTGGTTTTTCCTTTGTTTGGCACCGAAATCCGGTAAATTTCCCATATGAGCTGCGCCAAAACCGCGATAGCATTGGGATTTCCAAAAGCGCCGTAAGAATGACCGCCTATCGTTTTCGCGGTAACGCGATACCGGTGAGATCCTACGGCGTGGTTGCCGGCGCCTCCCAGATATCCGTCCAACGAGTAAAAAACACGGATTCGATCCCCGTAATCCTCTACAATTTGCCGGCTCCCTTTTAGATTTCCAAGCCCTTCTTCACAGCTGTTGCAGACGAAAAGAAAACGGAAGGTTTCCGGTTCGGGAAGAGAGCGAATGTAACGGGCGGCAAGCATCAGATTCACCAAATTGGCGGTATCGTCTCCGGCGCCGGGGGAATAAAACCGGTTTTCCTCGATCCGCTGGGGAAGAGGGTCCGTTTCGGGAAAAACCGTATCGGTATGAGCCATGCATAAAACGATCTCCTCGCCTTTTCCGTAGGACGCAATAACGTTTTTGGCGGAGTCGATAGAAACAGAAGGAAAACCCGCATCTATAAGCCATTTTCGACAGAATTCCGCTCGCTTTTCCTCATGATGAGATGGGGCGGGAATCCGGCAAAGAGCGGCGATAAGTTGTTTTTGCTCTTCAAAAACAGAGGAAACATATTCAGTAACAGTCACCATAGAAACCTCCTTTTAAAAGACAGAAAGCACCTGTGCAGGTGCTTTCCATTTCTCCGTTTACGCCCACCAAACCTCGGTCATCTTCGGCTGGAAGATAATGACTTCTTTTAAGAAGGCAATCGCTTTCTCGAGTCCCTCAAGGGGAGTCATAAGGCTATCCTCATGTTCAATGCTCAAAGCGCCGTCGTAACCCACCAGGCGAAGGGCGGAAACAACCGCTTTCCAATAGGCGTAGTCTTTTCCGTAACCTACCGAACGGAACAGCCATGCGCGGTTGATTTCGTCGGTAAAAGGTTTCGTATCCAAAACGCCGTTGACGGCGGTGATGTACGGATCGACAGTAACGTCTTTTGCGTGGAAATGGAAGATGGCGTTTTCTTTGCCTAACGCTTTAATCGCGGCTACCGGATCCACGCCCTGCCATACCAGATGGCTGGGGTCAAAGTTGGCTCCAATTTCCGGTCCTACCGCCGCCCGAAGCTTTAAGAGGGTCTCGACGTTGTATACGCAAAAACCGGGATGCATTTCAAAGGCGAATTTGGTAACGCCGTACTCTTTGGCGAAGGCGACCTTTTCTTTCCAATAGGGGATCAGTTTTTCATTCCACTGCCACTCTAAGATTTCGCCGAAATCGTTGGGCCAGGGGCAGGTTACCCAGTTGGGGCGCTTAGATTCTTCGCAGTCGCCGGGGCAGCCGGAGAAGCAGTTGATGGTATCCACATTCAGCTCTTTGGCCAGCTTAATGGCGTTTACGAAATCATGCTCGAAGGAAGCGGCAATCTCCTTATTGGGGTGGAGATAGTTTCCGTGGCAGGAGAGGGCGCTGATTTCCAGACCGCTGTCTTTGATCGTTTGCTTAAACTCTTCTAATTTCGCCGCGTCGTTTAATAAAATATCCGGATCGCAGATTGCTTTGCCGGGAAAACCGCCGCAGCCGATTTCGATGGTCTGAACTCCCTGCTCCACAAGGTAGTCGCAAACCTCTTTCAAGGTTTTATCGCCGAACAGTACGGCCATAACTCCAAGTTTCATTTTTTATCCATCCTTTCTATATTTTTGACGCATCGCGTCAGGATTTCTGTTTTATCCGAACGGAATCCCGAATTTCCAACCGATAGGGAAGGTATTCGGTTGTAACGGGCGTTTGGGGATCTTGGATCCGATCCAATAAAAGTTCCATCGCCCGTTTTCCAATGTCAAACTGGGGTTGGGAGATGGTAGTGAGCGCGGGAAAAAAGTATTCCGCTGTCGGGGTGTTGTCAAAGCCCATTACGGAAATATCTTTTCCTGCGTGGATCCCCGCTTTTCGCAGCTGGGAGATCAGGGAAAAAGCGGCGGTATCCGACGCCAAGAACACCGCGTCCGGAAGTGTTTTCATCCGAAGGATTTTCTCCGCAGCCCGCACGCCGGCGTTAAAGGTCAGTCCCTCGGGGAGGATCAAACCGGCGTCAAAGGGAATCTGATATTTCTTTAAGGTGTCCTGATATCCTTTCGTCCGAAGTTGGGAGGATGCATAAAGATCTCCCGCCGAAACGAAAGCGATCCTTTGGTGGCCATTTTGGATCAAAAACGCCGTCGCCTCCGAAGCGGCATTGTAGTCGTTGATAGAAACCAGAGAAACCCGTGCGCCTCGGACCTGTTCGCAAGCAAAGACCACAGGGCAATCTCCCCCTAACGCAGAAATCTCAGCCGCAGGCATAACTGAGTGGAGAAAAATAATTCCGTCCACCAGCTTATGCCGGAGCATCTCGATATACTGCTGCTCGCTTTCGCTTTCTCCGCCGGAAATACCTAACATAACATGGTATCCATGGTCAAAGGCGGTGGCTTGGATTCCGCGAATCACTCGGGAATAAAATTGGTTGGAGATGGTAGGGACCATAACCAAAATTTTTCGGGTTTCTAGTCTTCGTAAGGTGCGCCCTAAAAAGTTCGGATGGTAATCGAGGGCCTCGATGGCTTTAGTGACCTGTTTTACTGTTTCCGGTTTTACGTTGGTGGACTGGTTCAGTACACGGGAGACCGTCGCTACTGAAACACCCGCTAACTTCGCGACGTCCTTAATTGTAGCCAAATCCCTCACCATCCTTGCCTGTAATCGGTTACATCTATTATAGTCTTTTTTTGCTAAAAAAGCAAGAGGAAAAAGGAAGCTTTTTAATGAAAAAGCAAGAGTCACCTTAAAATGACTGAAAATTCATCAGTTGTCTCTTAACTTTTATTGACAATGAAATACAATTTGAGTATGATGAAATCAGTAAAAAGACAGGAGGCGAAATTATGCAGCAGATGAAAGTTGCCGTAATGAACGGAATTGGAAAAATGGGATTCGAAACCCGGCCGGTGCCGGTTCCCGGACCCAAGGAAGCGCTGGTTCGATTGGAGTACGTAGGAATTTGCGGTTCCGACTTGCACTATTATGAATCCGGAAGAATCGGAGAGTATATCGTAAAACCGCCCTTTATTTTGGGGCATGAACCAGGTGGAACTATCATAGCGGTAGGAAGGGAAGTAACGGACTTAAAGCCGGGGGACCGGGTGGCGTTGGAGCCGGGAAAAACCTGCGGCGAATGCGAATTTTGTAAAACGGGACGATATAACCTTTGTCCGGATGTGATCTTTTTCGCGACGCCTCCGGTGGATGGGGTGTTTGCGGAATATGTGGCCCATCCCGCTTCTCTTTGCTTTAAACTTCCCGATACGGTTTCCACTTTGGAAGGCGCTTTGATTGAACCGTTAGCGGTAGGGTTCCATGCCGCGGTGCAAGGAGGCGCGCAGGCGGGGCAGACGGCGGTGGTTATGGGCGCCGGCTGCATTGGATTGGTGTCCTTAATGGCGCTTCGCGCTATGGGAGTCTCCAAGGTTTATGTGGTGGACATCTTAGAAAACCGGCTGAAAAAGGCGAAAGAGCTGGGAGCGACTGCGGTCATCCGCGGGGATTTGTCCGACCCGGTAGAAGAGGTATTGAAGCTGACGGATCAAAAGGGCGTGGACTTGGTTATCGAGACCGCGGGAACCGAAATTACCACTCGCCAATCTATAGCGCTGACCAAAAAAGGCGCCACGATCGTTTTGGTTGGTTATAGCGCCAGTGGGGAAATGACATTGCCCATAAGTTTGGCGTTGGATAAGGAATTGACCTTCAAAACGGTTTTTCGGTACCGGCATATTTATCCCATGGCTATTGAAGCGGTAGCGGATGGAAGAGTCAATTTAAAGGGAATTGTAACCAACATTTATCCTTTTGATGAGATTCAGCGGGCGATGGACGAGAGTATCCATAATAAGAAAGAGATTGTAAAGGCGGTTATCCAAATCTGTTAACCTGTCATCCCATTTTTGCGCGGACTTTGTTTCAAACAAAGTCCGCCGGAGGGTGGTACGAATTTTATATCGACTTAAACGTTAAACCAAGGAGGTACTTATGGTTGATCTGCGAGGAAATCCTTTCTATTTGGACGAGGAGGGGATCCAATGGGTAGAAGAGACGATTGAAACGATGTCGTTAAAGGAGAAGGTGTGCCAGCTTTTTATGGATCCTTTGATGGGAAAGGATGAAAAGGCGCTTTTTGATTTTATTCGGGAATATCCTATTGCCGGCGTGCCTTTTCGGACTATGCCGGTAGGCAATTTCGCGGCGCAGGAAATTTTATCCAAGATGCAAAAGGCGTCCAAAATACCTATGTTTTTCGCGGGAAACAATGAAGCCGGCGCCAACGGAACCTTGCGGGACGGTACGTTAGTCGCTTCCGGCGCGGAGGTTTTCGCCACCAGGGATCCTCATAACGCGTATTTGGTGGGAAAGATTGGCGCCAAAGAAATCAGCATCGTAGGATATAATTGTAACTGGGGGCCGGTGGGAGATATTTTGATGAACTGGCGCAATACGCTTATTAACACGCGGGCTTACGGGAGCGACGCCGATTTTGTCAGCCGCTGTGTGGAAGCGTTTAATCGAGGCTGTTTGGAAAATAATGTGCTTCCATGCTTAAAGCATTTTCCCGGCGACGGCGTAGAGGAACGGGATCAGCATTTGGTGACCGGAAATAACAGCCTTTCCATAGAGGAGTGGGACGCTACCTTTGGGAAAGTGTACCAAAAAGCAATTCAAAACGGCGTCCCTATGATTATGGCGGCCCACTTTACCCTCCCGGCGTATCAACGATATTTCTCCCCGGATATCAAAGACGAGGACATGCAGCCTGCATGCACTTCGCCGGAGCTGATTGGCGGATTATTGCGGGGAAAGCTTGGCTTTAACGGGATCGTGGTGACCGATCAGACTCGGATGATGGGGTATTACGGAATGCGACGGGTGGACGCATTGGTAGAAACCATTCGGGTAGGCTGTGACATGATCCTTGGAATTAACAATATGGAGGAGGATTACCAGGTGGTTTTGGCGGGTGTTGAGGACGGAAGGATCACAAAAGAGCGCCTGCACGACGCGCTTGCCCGCATTTTAGGCGGGAAGGCGAAGCTGGGCCTTCATAAAAAAGAGTTTAAGACGGAACCGGAAAGACTTTTCCAGATTGGTTGCAGCGCCCATCGCGAGGTTGCCGCACGGATCGCCGATAAGGCGATTACTTTGGTCAAGGACACCAAAAAGGTTTTGCCTGTCCGTCCGGTAGCGGGAAAGAAAATCGGATATGTTTTGCTTCGGGGACAGTCCGCTTCCGCGATGACTCTCCTCGGGAAAGGGGTCGCTTCGGGAGGCGACGACGCCGTCTTGGAGCGTATTATTTCGGCGCTTACACAGGCCGGCTTTTCGCCGGAGGCTTTGGAAGACGGTTCGCTCAAAGGAATCGATGGATTTACATCCAAGCTAAGGGAACGGTATAGCGCCATTTTGATTTTTGCGGATGTGACCGGCTTTGCCCAGTCCAATTTTATGCAGCTTACCTGGCCTTCGCCGATGAGCTCTCTTTATCCATGGTACATTCATGAGTTGCCGGTGGCGTTTATTTCTCTCAATTACACCAATCACCTTCACGATGTTCCCAGAGTGCCGGTGTTTATTAACGCTTACAATGATTTGCCGGAGACCATCTCACTGGTGGTGAAAAAGCTAATGGGGGAAAGTCCTTTTACCGGAAAGTACGATGATCTGGTCTGGTGCGGTGGATGGGATACTCATTTTTAGGGGATAAAAAACTGCGTCGAAATGTTTCGACGCAGTTTTTCTTTAACCAACAAAAAGTCTTCCGATTTGGTAAATGAGAAGAGCGACCACATAAGCGGCTCCCGTCTGGTAGGCGGCGGTCAAAAGGGCGCCTTTGAGACTTCCAAGTTCCCGTTTCGACGCGGCAAAAGCGGCGACACACGGCATATACAGGATGGTAAAAGCCAAAAAAGAGAGGGCGCTTAAAGGAGTGAAAAGAGATTGGAGCGCGCTATAAAGGGAAGCGTCTCCCGTAGCGCCGGTTAGGATGGTCAAGGTGCTCACTACCGATTCTTTTGCGGTAAATCCGGTGATGAGGGCGGTAGAAATCTTCCAGTCGCTGAATCCTAAGGGAATAAACAAAGGAGCCAAAAGGTTTCCGATAGACGCCAAAATGCTGTCGGCACTGTCTTCCACCATCTGGAAATTCCAACCAAAGCTTTGTAAAAACCAAATGACAATGGTGGATAGAAAGATAATGGTAAAGGCTTTCCGGATAAAATCTTTTCCTTTTTCCCACATATGGATCAAAACGCTTTTCGCGGCGGGGAACCGGTAAGCGGGAAGCTCCATCACAAAAGGAACGGGATTTCCCTTAAACACCGTCTTTTTCAGCAACAAGCCCGACAACACCGCTACCAAGATGCCTAAAACGTAGATGGAAAACATAACGATTCCCGCCTGTCTTTCAAAGAAAGCCGCCGTAATCATTCCATAAATGGGGAGCTTTGCGCTGCATGACATAAAGGGCGTCAACAAAATGGTCATCTTGCGATCTCGGTCGCTGGAGAGGGTACGGGTGGCCATAATCGCCGGAACGCTGCATCCGAAACCAATGAGCATGGGGACAAAGGAACGTCCCGAAAGGCCGATTTTCCGAAGGAGCTTATCCATAACAAAGGCGACGCGAGCCATATATCCGCTGTCTTCCAAAATGGAGAGGAAGAAAAACAGCAAAACAATAAGGGGTAAAAAGGACAACACGCTTCCCACGCCGGTACATACTCCGTCAATGAGCAGGGAATGGAGAGCGGGATTCACATTCAGCCCCGTCAGCCAGTCAGAGAACCACCCGGTTGCGGCGTCGATTCCCTGTTCAAAAAGGGATTGAAGGGGAGCTCCGATGACCGAAAAGGTTAAAATGAAGATTAGAAGCATAATTCCGAGAAAAATAGGGATACCAAAATATTTATGCGTCAGGATTCGGTCCATTTTTTCGCTGCGGAGCTGCTCTAAGGATTCCCCTTTTTTAACCACACATTTGGCGCAGACTTCCTCAATGAACTGATACCGCATATCCGCCAAAGCCGCTTCCCGGTCGGTGTGAAGCTGCTCTTCCATTTCTTTGGTGATGTGGGCAATCAGTCGGATTTCGTTGTCGTGGAGTTTTAACTCCTTTTGCATCGGCTCATCGCCTTCCACCATCTTGGTAGAGGCAAACCGCACAGGATATCCCGCCGCGATAGCGTGATCTTCGATAATGTGGGCGATAGCATGGATGGCTTTATGAATTTCGCCGGTGCAAAAATCCTGGCGTTTGGGTTTTTGCTTTTCGGATGCAATTTTTATCGCTACGTCTACCAGTTCATGAATCCCTTCGTTTTTTCCGGCTGAAATCGGGACGATGGGGACGCCAAGGGCGTCGGAAAGCTCTTTGACCTTGATGCTGTTGCCGCTGGCTCGTACCTCATCCATCATATTCAGGGCGATTACCATGGGAATTTCCAGCTCCATCAGTTGAAGCGATAAGTAAAGATTGCGCTCAATGTTGGTGGCGTCTACAATATTGATGATCGCGTCCGGATGTTCTTTGACGATAAAGTCTCTGGTTACTACCTCCTCCGCCGTGTACGGGGAGAGGGAATAAATCCCGGGAAGATCGACGACGAAAGCGTCTTTTTTCAGCAAAAGCCGCCCTTCCTTTTTTTCTACCGTTACCCCGGGAAAATTTCCCACATGCTGATTACTGCCGGTCAACCGGTTGAAAAGGGTAGTTTTTCCGCTGTTTTGATTTCCCGCTAATGCGAATAAAATGCTCATACATCCATCACCCCATGAATTTCAATATTGGATGCGTCCTCTTTGCGAATGGTTAATACATATCCCCGTAAGAACAACTCGATGGGATCTCCCATAGGCGCCACTTTGCGAACCGTTACTTTGGTTCCCGGCGTTAACCCCATATCTAAAAGCCGTCTTCTTAAAGCGCCGACGCCGCCTACCGCGGTAATTGTCGCGCTTTTTTTGGGTGTGAGCTGATCCAAAGTCATATTCTTCTCCTCTTTTTTGAAATAATGTTAGAGTAAGCTAGCACTATTGTATAGTGGACCTTCTTTTTTGTCAAGAAGGCTTTTTACGTTAAAAAGCAAAAAAAGTTTAAAAACCTATTGACAGCAAATTATTTTCTGATAT
The DNA here is from genome assembly GCA_944387915.1 of uncultured Clostridia bacterium. Classification (GTDB taxonomy): domain Bacteria; phylum Bacillota; class Clostridia; order Oscillospirales; family Ruminococcaceae; genus CALXGT01. The sequence continues at coordinate 6,970 of CALXGT010000049.1, read as the reverse complement.
AATTATTTATGTTTCAATTATTAGAAGACTAATAATTAGTTTTACAAATTATTTGGAAAGAGGGGTATTATGGCAGAGAAAGATTGGGAAAACAATGAAGATCTTCCTATTGGTATGTTGATTAACGATGTTTCCCGCCATTTTCATTACGCGGTTTTAATGGAAGCGGAGAAGGTGGGGAGCCGGGGCGGTTACCACCATATTTTGCATCATTTGGAGCATAAGGATGGAATTACCCAATTGGATTTGGCGAAACTGAGCCATTTAAAACCGCCCACCGTTTCGGTGACCTTGAAAAAGATGGAGAGCGAAGGATTGGTAACCCGGAAGACGGACGCGTTGGATCTTCGGCAGGTGCGGGTATACATTACCGAAAAGGGAAAAGCAATTAACCGGCTGATTCGGGAGAAAATTTCCGAGCAGGAACGAATCCTTACCGAAAGTCTCACCGATGAAGAGATCAAAACACTAAAGCAAATTTTGATGAAGATGCGAGATCGGCAAAAAGCATATTATACCAAAGGACGGAAACCACATGAAACTCATTAAATATTTGAAACCGTATTGGTGGTTGGCGCTTCTTTCGCCGTTATTTATGGTAGGGGAGACGATTGCTAACCTTTTTCAGCCAAAGCTGATGTCGTCTATTGTGGATGACGGCGTACTGAAGATGGATACCGATGTCATTTGGAGTACCGGTATCGAAATGCTTCTCATTGTTATTGGGGGCGGAATTTTAGGAATTTGCGCGTCTGTATTTGGAACCACAGCGGCGCAGAATTTCGGTAACGATCTAAGAAACGATGTGTTTAATAAAGTCATGCATCTTTCTGCCCAGCAGACCGACTTATTTACCACCGGGTCGTTGGTAACACGGCTGACCAACGACGTTACCATGGTTCAGATGCTGGTGAGTATGACGCTGCGCATGTTTGCTCAAGCGCCCATCAGTTTTATCGGGGGCATCATTATGATGATGTCTTTAAACGTGGATTTTGGGTTGGTTTTGGTATGCGCCCTGCCCATTCAGGTCATTGCCGTATTCGTTTTATTAAAGAAGGCGAGACCCCTTTTCAGCGTTGTTCAGCAAAAGCTGGATAAAGTCAACGCGGTGGTTCAGGAAAACGTCAGCGGCGCCAGAGTTGTAAAAGCATATGTTCGGGAAGAATATGAATCGGGTCGCTTTGGCGACGCCAATACCGATTTGATGAAAACCAATTTACGGGTTCAACGTTTGATGGCAACAATGGCGCCCATTTTGATGATCGTTATGGACGCCTCGGTGGTTGCGGTGATCTTGATTGGCGGTTTTCAAATCGAAGCCCAGGCGATGAATATTGGCGAAGTAATGGCGGCAATTACTTATATTTCCCAGATATTGACCTCTCTGATGATGGTCAGCATGATGTTTCAGATGATCTCGAGAGCGATGGCATCCGCCACCCGTATCAATGAAGTGTTGGCTACGACGCCGGTAATTGTCGGCGGAAGCGTGGTCGAGGACAACGAAAAAGACGGGGAGAAGAAAATGGGAAGCGTGGAGCTTCGAAATGTGAGCTTCCATTATCCCGGTTACTCCGGACGCCCGGTGTTAAGCCATATCAATCTCCAGGTACATCCCGGTGAGATGGTGGCGATTTTGGGCGCCACCGGTTCGGGAAAGTCCTCTTTGGTCAATTTGATCCCTCGGTTTTATGATCCGGTGGAAGGGGAGGTCTTTGTGGACGGATTGCCGGTGAAGGATTACGAGCTGAAAACTCTTCGTACCAAAATCAGCTTTGTGCTGCAAAAAAGCGAGCTGTTCAGCGGAACCATCGCCGATAATATTCGTTGGGGAAAACCCGACGCCACTGACGAAGAGGTGGAACAGGCGGCGCAGATTGCGCAGGCGGATGAATTTATCGAGACCTTCCAGGACCGTTATCACACCCAGGTGGATGAGAAGGGAACCTCTCTGTCCGGCGGTCAAAAGCAAAGAGTATCTATTGCCAGAGCGATTATTCGCAATCCGGAAATTCTAATTTTTGACGACAGTACTTCGGCGTTGGATCTGGGAACGGAAGCGCGGCTGCAAAACGCCTTGCGGGAACATTTATCCAATACCACGGTCATTATGATTGCCCAGCGGGTCCAGAGTATCTTACACGCTGACCGGATCTTTGTGTTGGACCAAGGAGTGATCGCTGCCAGCGGCACCCACGAAGAGCTGTTAAAAACCAGCGAAATCTACCGGGACATTTATCATTCCCAGGTACGAGAGGGGGAGAAGGAAAATGGCTAGAGGTCCTATGATGGGCGGACGTCCCGGCGGGCGACCCGGCGGCGGAGGTCCGAGAGGAAGAATGATGATTGGGGAAAAGCCCAAAGACGCCAAGGGGACCATCAAACGAATCATAAAATACATCGGAACCAGTAAATACCTTTTGCTTTCTGTCCTTTTGTTTACTATATTTACGACGTTATTGAATCTGACGGCGCCGACCTTGCAGGGATTTGCCATCGACTGCATTACCCTTTCTGACGGGCGGCTGAATGTGGATTTCCAAAGTTTATTTTTCTATCTTATCATTTTGGGCGGCGTTTACGTTATAGCGGCGGTTTTTACGTATCTTCAGGCTCTCATGTCGGCGCGGCTTTCCCAGCATACCGTTCATCGGATGCGTAACGACCTGTTCCAGAAGATCGTTCGTCTTCCGATCAGCTATATTGATTCTCACCCTTACGGCGATATTATGAGCCGGATGACCAACGACGTGGAAAATATCTCCAACTCGGTTTCCACCTCTCTCTCTTCGCTGTTTTCCGGCTTGCTGACTATTGTGGGATGTCTTGTAATTATGCTGATTCGAAGCCCCATTTTGACGTTGGTTAGCATTATCGCTATTCCATTGAGCATTTTTTGCAGCAATATGGTGGTTAAACGGGCAAGAAAATACTTCACCCGCCAACAGGCGCTTTTGGGACAGCTCAACGGGCATGTTGAAGAATCGGTGACCGGTTATAAAACCATTTCCGCCTACAGCCAGGAGGACAACGTTATCGCGGAATTTGGCGTCATCAGCAAAGAATATAAGGAATGCTCCATTCATGCGCAGATTCTCGGCGGATTGATGGGACCGATTATGAATTTTATCGGCAATTTTATCTACCTGCTGATTGCGGGAGTTGGCGGCGCTATGGCGATCAACGGGATGATTACCGTGGGTGTGATCCAATCCTTTTTGATCTACTCCAAACAGTTCAGCCGTCCTATCAATCAAATTGCCAACCAGTATACCACTATTCAGACGGCGATCGCTGGCGCGGAACGTGTTTTCGCCATTATGGATACCGATCCGGAAACAGACGAAGGAACGGTCCATCTTCCTTTGGATAGTATTGAAGGCAATATTCGGTTCGACAATATTTTCTTTTCCTATAAGAAGGGAGAGCCGGTGCTGAAAGGCTTTGATCTGGATGTGAAAAAAGGCCAGAAAATTGCCATTGTGGGCGCGACCGGCTCCGGAAAAACAACGGTCGTCAATCTGTTGATGCGGTTTTATGAGGTCGATTCCGGCGCCATTACCCTGGATGGCATCGATATTCGAGATATACCGAAAGATGAATTGCGGCATGCAATTGCCATCGTACTTCAAGATACGGTTTTGTTCTCGGACACTATTAAAACCAATATTGGGTACGGTAAATTGGATGCGTCCTTATCCGAAGTGGAACAGGCGGCAAAGACCGCCAATGCGGATCGCTTTATTGAGCAGCTTCCCGACGGATATATGACTAAACTCAGCGAATCAGGAAGTAACTTGAGCCAGGGACAAAGGCAGCTTTTGAGTATCGCCAGAGCGGTTTTGGCGAATCCGAAGATTTTGATTTTGGATGAAGCCACGTCCTCGGTAGATACCCGTACCGAAATGAATATTCAAAAAGCCATGATTGCCTTGATGAAGGGGCGCACCAGTTTGATTATTGCGCACCGTCTGTCGACGATTCGCGACGCCGATAAGATTATTGTTGTCAATGACGGCGTAATCTGTGAATCCGGAAACCACGAGGAGTTATTGGAGAAGAAGGGACATTATTACCAACTTTACCAAAATCAGTTTGTTGGAAGGCAAATTTAATGGTGATTCAAAAGAAAATTACAAAAATTTTCTTTTCGTTCAAATACTTGTCACATTAAAATGATATAGTTTACTCAATCGAAATGGAGCGTTCGATTATTCCGCTTTACGCGGTTTATAACATTGACAGACTTCTTATTTCTCCCCACATAGCAACACTGTGCATTTATGTATGGTGTTGCTATCTTTTTTTGCGAAAATCGCTTTGTTGCATTTTGTAAAAGCGGTTTTCGCTTTTTTTATTTGGTTCTATTTTTTTGGGACAAGACATAAGGTAAAGCAAAGGAGATGAAAGAGATGGACGGGTATCGGACGGTCGTTCAATTTGTGGCTCCTTCGTTAGGACAGATCCTTTCTCGAGTCGATGGGAAAATTCGGGGACAAATTACGGAAATTCGAATCAAAGAAGGAGCGCCCATTTCCCTTTTTACCGATCAAAGCCTTTTTCTTTTTCCGGATGGGAGCCTGAAACCAGCCGCTAATGGGGGAGTCTGTCCCAGCAAAGAGGAGATAAGAGAAACTTTTTTGCGGCTTTGCGGATATTCGGTACAAAGCTGTGAGGAAAAAATCAAGGAAGGCTTTTTTACGTTGCCTGGCGGCCATCGAGTGGGGATCTGCGGTCGGGCTGTACTGAAAGAAGGGAGAATTTCGGCAATTGGGGATATTTCCTCTTTCAATTTTCGTATCGCATCCCGGCCGGAAGGGTATTTTCCTCCCGTGCTTGCTTCCTTATTTTTGACGCGTCCTTTTTTTGTTTTGATTGCCGGTCCTCCCTTGAGCGGGAAAACCAGCCTTTTAAAAGGCTGTATCCACTATTTTTCCACTAAAGAAAAACCTTGGAAAACGGCGGTCGTAGACAGCAGGGAAGAGCTCGGAACCAAAAGCGGTCTTTGTCTTCCTACGGTGGATTTCCTGGAAGGGTACCCGCGAAAGGAAGGGATGGAAATTGCGCTTCGAGTCCTTTCCCCGGAGGTCGTAGTCTGTGATGAAATCAGCGGAAACGAGGATGCAAAAGCTATTTTTTCAGCGGTCACCGGCGGCGTGTCGGTTTTGGCTTCCGTTCACGCTGTTTGCTTAGAGGACTTGCTTCAAAAAAGCTTTTTGAAGGATCTTTTTTCCTGTCGCGCCATTACACGGATTGTTTTCCTTGACTGTACCCGTTTGGATCGGATCTCACAAATTATCAGCGGAGAGGAGATTGTGGGATGATATGGTGACGGGAGGCATATTGTGGGTTACGTTTGCGTTTGTAGGTTTTTATTGGGGAAGCCGGTACGCAAAGGCGTCTAAGGAACTTTCCGCAACGTTAAATTGCATACGGATCTTTTCCGCCGGACTTCGTTTTGAAAAAGCGTCTACCGAAGCGTTGCTTTTGCGGGCGGCGAAGGAGTATAGCGGGGTTTTTCCCTCCTTAAACGGGCTTGCGAAAGCGGCGGGGCCCTTACCGGATAGGATAGAACAATTTCTTTTAAAGACATCGGTCTCCAAAGACGCGGCGTCTCTTTGGAGAGAGGTAGGGAAAATCCTCGGACAAAGTGACGTGACCACACAGTTATCCCGCCTTTCGTCTTTGGAGCATACGGGAAAGGCGCTGTTAGAAGAGGCAAAAGAAAATGAAAAAACACAAGGAAAGCTGTTTCGGCGGGCAGGGTTGTTAGTTGGGGCCTTGGCTTTTATCTTAACCTTATGAAACGGCGGAAAGGAGTGTCATGGACGTCGATTTAATTTTCAAAATCGCGGCAATCGGGATCATTGTCGCTGTTTTGAATTTGGTGCTGACAAAAGCCGGGCGGGAGGATCAGGCGATGATGACAACTTTGGCTGGATTGGTTGTGGTGCTGATGATGGTAGTGACCCAAATCAGCGATTTGTTTACTGCCGTCAAAGAGCTTTTCGGGTTATAGCCATGGAAATGATTTCCGTATTGGGAATTGGCTTAATCGGCGCCGTATTGATTATTTTAATCAAACAGTATCGGCCGGAGTACACCATTTTACTTTCGGCGGTAACGGCAGGCGCTTTGTTTTTGATCGCCCTGGTTTGGCTGGTTCCTCTCTTTGGTTCTTTGGGGCGCATCGCGGAAGAAATTTACGGTATCAGCGAGCCGATGAAGGTGGTCTTAAAATGCCTGGGCGTTTGCTATCTGACAGAATTGGGAAGCGCTCTTTGCAAGGAATCGGGCCAGACTGCGATCTCATCAAAAATTGAGCTTTGCGGGCGAATTTTAATTTTAACGTTATCCTTACCCCTGGTGGAAACGTTTTTGGGACTGATTAAAGAATTGATTCGAGGTTAAAATGAAACGGTTTTTGGTTTTATCGGTGGGATTTTGTTTTTTGGTTTTTCTTTTTCCTTTTGCCGCCAGGGCAGAGGAGGAAGATTTGATTGAAAAACAGCTCGAGGAGAGCGGCTTTTATTCTCTGACGGATTTGCTTCCCAAAGAAGGGCAGGACCTTCTTCCCGATTCTTTGGACGAAGAGGGGCTGAATACCATCACGGTGGATTCTGTTTTTGAAACTCTTCTTGCGCTTGTCAAAGATAAGCTTTCCGCGCCAATGACCTTATTTTTTTCTATTTTAGGGACCGTTTTTTTAGGTGCGCTTCTCTCGTCGGTAAGTGGAGATGGGAACGGCCAGCTTCCTTCCATGGTGACGGGGATTGCCCTTTGCGGGATCTCTATTCCCTATATTTTGGAAGCGGTCAACGAGGCGAAAACGGTGATAGAGGGCCTTTTTGAATTTACCGCCAGCTTCGTTCCCTTATTTACCGGTGTTTGTATCGCGTCGGGAAAGCCGGTTTCCGCCGTGGCCTATCATATTACCCTGTTTTCGGTGATGCAGCTGTTTTCCCTT
>CALXGT010000048.1 GCA_944387915.1 uncultured Clostridia bacterium | reverse complement strand
ATTTTGTCTTTTAGGTAACACCTCCCATCATTCGACAGATTTTTCGTTGACTATCAAGGTTGGAAAAGGAATTGAATAGGCAACGACAAACGCTGAAACCCTTGAAAACACTGGGTTTTTCCGTTTGCCTTTATTATACCGTAAGGGCATTATTACGCCTCGGTAATGCTGGCGCTTGGCGTCCCTGATAAGTACGTTATGCAGCAGATCGGCCACGAAACTAACGATATGTTAAAGACCGTCTATCAGCATACGATGCAAGATAAGACCGACGAATTTTTTGACCGTCTGAACGATTACGCAAAAAATACAACGCAAAATACAACGCAAAAATAAATAAATCCTTTATTTTCAAGGATTTTTTGAGTTTTTAAGAGGGTTCGATTCCCGCCGCCTCCACCAGCGGCAAGCTGCCGCTCCTAAATCGCGAACCCCGCTAAAGTGGGGTTCGCGATTTTTTGCCCGCGTTTATAACGGACATCATTTTGTCAACGCTTCCCTCATTGGATACCATACATTTGAAAATCCCATTCGTTTTTTATCAAATTACTTTGCGCTCATTGGCCATAAAAACTTATCACTTAACGATTATCGCGAATGAGAAGACATAAATGAAAGGGGCGTTTTATTTGCTTAGATTGGAAGAAGTAAATCCGGATAATTGGCGTCTTGGGTTGCATATAAAGGAAAGCCAAAAAGAATATGTAAGTGACGCTATGCACTTGCTGGCAAGGGCTTACGCATATCGGGAAGACCGAAGCCGAGCAGCTATAATCTACGACAATGACACGGCGATCGGAATGGCTTTGTACTACGACTGTAACGATTTGAATGCCTACGTTTTAAGCCAGTTTTTTATCGATGAACGGTACCAGGGAAAAGGATACGGATTGGCCGCTACCGTACGTATTTTGGACGACATGCGAAAGGATGGAAAATTTAAAAAGGTAATTCTTTGCTACATCGAAGGAAATGACGCCGCGCGCTTTCTATATGAAAAATGCGGATTTCGCCAAACCGGAGACAGGGATGGCAAGGAAATCGTTATGCAGCTGGATTTATAACCTACCTTTCAATTTTGGCGATTTAACTTGCAGATACACCGCTTGATGCTGCCGTTAAAGCGGACTGCCGATCTGGATGACTACAACAACCAACGCATCCAGGCAAAATGAAAGAACTTACCGCCTACCATTCACAGACACCAAGCCCTTTTGGCTGCTTAAACAATGTTTGCTTTCCAATATTGTCTAACTTTTTGGGTCGCTTTCGTAGCGATCCTTGTTTTTTCTTCCCAAATGTGATAAGATAGGAATCCGTGAAACCTGTCAATTCTTTGGAAGGAAGGTCGTTTTTTATGATTCAGCGCATTCCATCTATGCTGGCTTCCAGGGAACTACCTCATCTGGGATCCACTCTGGCCGCGGTGCTGTTTTTGGCATGGCCAGCCATTGTGGAACAGATTATGCTCACCTTGGTCCAGTATGTGGACACCGCTATGGTGGGCTCCCTGGGATCTGACGCTACCGCCGCGGTGGGCCTGACATCCAGCACCACCTGGCTCTTTAACGGGTTCTTCAACGCGGCCGCCGTGGGATTTTCTGTCCAGGTGGCTCAGCATCTGGGGGCCGGACGCCAGGAGGACGCTAAAAAAGTCACCTGGCAGGCCCTTCAGTTCGTAGGGATCTTCGGGGTTTTTATGGGCGCCGTGGCCTTTGGTCTGTCCTTCTTTCTCCCCGCCATGCTGGACGCCGATCCCGCCATCCGACCCGATGCATCCCTCTATTTTAGGATCATCGCCTGTGCTATGCCCTTCACCCTGATCTCCAACATGTTCAGCGCCGTGATCCGCTGCGCCGGGGATACCCGCACCCCCATGATTCTCAACCTGATCATCAATGTGCTCAATGTGATTCTCAACACCCTATTTATCTACTCTCCCCGCACCGTCTCCCTGTTTGGCCGGGAAGTCTTTGTGTGGGGCGCCGGATGGGGCGTGGGCGGGGCGGCCTTTGCCTCGGGATTGTCCACGGCCTTTGTGGCCTGTATGTTCCTGATCGTGCTTTTCCGAAAAAAATCTCCCATCCAGATCCATTGGAAACAACGGTATTCCTTTGAGCGCCACTGCCTGTCCACCGCCTGGAAACTGGGATTGCCTGTGGCCCTGGAACGTTCCACCCTGTGCATAGCTCAAATTGTCATCACCGCGGTAATTACCGGCATCGGCACCGTGGCCGTGGCAGCTAATCATCTGGCGGTGACCGCCGAGTCCATCAGCTACCTGCCCGCTTCCGGCGTTGCAGTGGCCGGCACCACTTTGGTGGGGCAAGCCATCGGCGCTGGCCGGAAAGACCTGGCACGGCGGTTTGCCCGAATGGTCAGCTGGATGGGTATCATCATTATGACCTTCGGCGGGGCGGTGCTCTATTTCTTCGCTCCCCAGCTCATCCGGATCTTCTCTACCGATCCCCAGGTCATCGACTTGGGCAGCCAGGTACTGCGGATTGTAGCCTTCGCGGAACCCCTGTTCGGGGCTTCCATTGTGGCGTCCGGTACCCTGCGGGGCGCCGGAGACTCCCGAGGGCCCTTCCTTATCAGCCTTGCCACCATGTGGGGGGTGCGTATTACCCTGTCCCTGCTGCTGGCCGGCAGATTGGGGCTGATCGGCGTGTGGCTGGCTATGGCCGCCGAACTCTGTGCCCGCGGCCTGATCTTTATGATCCGCCTTTACCGGGGCAAATGGATGCACATTGATTTGTTCCAGACCGCCGGAGAAACCGCAAAAAACTCTTGAAAACGCTCAGTTCACATCCGAGAGGTCGAGGATTCGGACCCTCTGTCTCCACCATCATAACAAACCCCCGCTATCTTAGCGATAGCGGGGGTTTTTGCGCTCCAAGAGTTTGCGGGCTTTTATCGTGCCTTCGCTGCCGGATAAAATGATAGCCGCCGCCAATCCGGACTTTAAGAGAGCTTGGTGGAGTAGCCATCGTTTCATTATCAAGTCTATGCGATATAAAGAGAAAGCATACTGCCATAGCAAAATAAGATTAAGTAGTAAAATTTTTCTTGACAAAATTGATTCTATATAGTATTATCCTATATAGAATCTATTAGTTGAAAGATTACAAGGAGGGATTTACCGGAAAAGAAAACATTTGCATAAGACAGATTTGGCCCGCATTCTATCCAATTTGGAAGAATGTAAAACGTTAAACAGGAGGAAAATAACATGAAAGTATCGCTGTCGAATTCTACAACCGCATACTCTCCCCAGGCATTTTATACCTATGGAACCTACAAGGAAGACGGAACTCCGAATTTTGGCCTGTTTTGCTGGCTTAGCTTTTGCTTGGACGGAGAACGGTGCGTCATAGCCTGCATCGGGGGCGAAAAATTGACAAAGGATCGCATTCGCGCTAACGGTTGTTTTTCGGCGAATCTGGTCACAGAGGAGCTTCTTCCCCTTGCCAACTATTTTGGAAACAAATCGGGTTATGAGCCCGATAAGATGCAAGTGGACGCCGCCATTTCCAAAGGACGCGTTCTGGACGTCCCCATTCTGGAGAAAAGTCCGTGGATCTTTGAGCTGGAGGTCAAGCAAAGCATCCCGCTCGATGGCAGCGAAATTTTCATCTGCAAGATCCGGAATATATTGGTGGAAGAACAGTTCGCAGAAAAAGCCAGGGAAGACAAAGGTCCGATGCCCATCAACGAGCTCAAGCCGGTAGTCGGATGGGGCGGCGGCACCTTTTTCAAGGTGGGGGAACAAATTTCTCCTGACGCGCAGCGTTGACTGTCCGACAAGTCACGTGAAAGGAGTCGCGATGTAACTACCGAACACACCTCTCGGAACATTTTCCCACTCCCAAAGCCAAAGGTAATCATCATAATTAAGCCCCCGCTACCTTAATGATAGCGGGGGCTCTTTTCAAGAGGAGCTTCACGAACGCCTTATGCGCTTTTATTTTTTTACCATAGAATCGAAAATCCGGCGCCCACTTAGGATACACCGGATTATTTTTGCAACCCTTTTGCCAAAGCGATGAGATGGTCCAATTGATCGCTGCTTAACCTTTTGGCGATGTCGTACAGCTCATACGCTTTTGTGGGACTGGTTGACTCCACGTCGAAAAAGTCTTTTGGGGTGATCCCGAGATATTCACAGATATAAAAAATTCCCGAAAGCGATGGCATCGACTTGCCGTTTTCAATATTATTGATGTATCCGGGATTTTGTCCCATTGACAAACTCATATCACGTGCCGATACACCTTTTTCTTCTCTAAGCTTTGCCAAGCGCAACGAAAAATCCTTTTCTGTCATATCTTTGTCACCACCTTTGTCACATTATAACCCATATATTCTCTTAAAATATGCAATCTCAAATTTTGACTTCCTTGAGATATTAACTTACATCGGTTTGCTGCTTGAGAGGTCACAGAAAATAGGAATTAAGCGCTTCGCGAAAATCTATCATAGGTGATTTTCTCTACATAAAAATCCGGCGCCCACTTAGGATACACCGGATTATTTTTGCAACCCTTTTGCCAAAGCGATGAGATGGTCCAATTGATCGTTGCTTAACCTTTTGGCGATGTCGTACAGCTCATACGCTTTTGTGGGATTGGTTGACTCCATGTCGAAAAAGTCTTTTGGGGTGATCCCGAGATATTCACAGATATAGAAGAAGGTCATCATAGAGGGGAGATTGACCCCGTTTTCGATATTATTGATATAACCGGCACTCTGACCAATCGACAGGCTCATATCACGTGCGGATACACCTTTATGAATACGCAGCTCAGCCAGTCTCTTTGCGAAATCCTCTTTTTCCATACTCCCACCACCCTACCTGTATAATTCTACTATATATAAGTTGATATTTTGTTGGGTTAATTTAGTAATTTTTGTTGACATATCTAATATAATTAGATAAAATACAAATATATATACATTTAAATTAGATGTGATACAATGATTAACAAAACGGCTTGTTTTACGGGTCACAGGAAAATAGCGCCCGAACACCAAAAGGAGATTGCCGGGCGCCTCAAACAGATTGTGGAAAAACTCATTTGGGAGGGATACTGCTATTTTGGTACCGGCGGCGCGCTGGGTTTTGATACGTTGGCGGCTCAATGCGTATTGCTTTTGAAAAAGCAATACGCCCACATTAAATTGATTTTGGTCTTGCCCTGTGCCACCCAAACGCGAGGATGGGACAAAAAGGATATTGCTGTTTACGAGCAAATTAAGGGCCAGGCGGACAAGGTGGTATATATTTCCCAAGAATATTTCATAGGATGTATGTTTAAACGAAACCGTCATTTGGTGGATCACAGCAGCGTTTGTGTGGCATATCTGACACAAAAAACAGGCGGAACCGCTTATACTGTCCGCTACGCCGGACAAAACGGAGTGCGGGTCATCAATTTGGCCGAGGATTCACCCACTGTTGATCCCAACTAAAAAACCGCTCGCTGAAAACGCGGGCGGTTTTTCGGATTTGTATTCTTTAAATAAACAAAGTATAATGTATGTTGACGCGGCTGTTATGCCATATCGCTGTAAAATGAAATGCGTATGGTTTCGCTATTTGTGAAAAGCCTACCGATACACGAAATAAAAACGTTAGGAGGATGCCCCATGAAAGAGATGATTGAATACTGTGGTTTAGATTGCGAACAATGCGACGCATATCTTGCAACAATCCATAACGATCAAGCTTTGCGTGAGAAAACCGCGAAGTTATGGGCAGAATTGAACAACGCCCCCATTCTGCCTGCACATATCAACTGTGAGGGATGTCGTAAAAATGGGACAAAAACGGTATTTTGCGACAGCCTTTGCGAGATTCGAAAATGCGCGTTGCATAAAGGCGTTTCCACCTGCGGCGACTGTCCTGAATTAGACGCCTGCCCCACTGTTGGAGCGATTATTTCCAATAATCCCGCCGCTTTTAAAAATTTAAAAGGATAATTTTGTCGCTTCGAAAATGACATTTTAAAAAGGCGGTACCATTACGAAAGCATATGAATGTGTGCGGCTGATCTTGGTACAGATTCGGGAAAGCGTTGCCTTTTTTTTGGTTTCCCTCTATAATGAATACAGATATTAAAAATATGCGGACCCACTGATTCCATCAACTGACTGTTATTCACACAAGGAAGAGGCACAAAATGACAACTGAGATTCTAAAGTCCAGCCAAATTGACCAGGTTATGGAGTTATTTGGCGAATGTTTTTTCGACGATCATTTCTACGCCGGAATTTTTCCGGAGGAAACCACCCGACTTACCAAAATGAAGAAAATGTTTTCCCCCGTAATTTTATACTGTATCCACACCGGTTACTGCATCGGCGTTTGGGATCAAAAAGAGCTAATCGCTTTTTTGATTACCTTCCCGTACCGGGAAATTTATCGTTCCGATCCCCGCGCCTTTCGCATGATTTTTTCCGGTGACCTTACAAGCAACACGCTCCCCTATCAGGATTCCCTGCACGCTAAAATTCTGTCCCTTCCCGGAGAAACCTTGTTTTGCCTCTCGGTCGCGGTAAAAGCTTCCTATCGGGGAATGGGACTGGCTTCGGGGCTTATTGACAAAGCGCTTCTCTCCCATCCCCAATATTATCTCGCCGGAGACGTATCCAACGACGGCTCGCTTTCTATCTATAAAAAGCGGAATTTCTCTATTGATAAAATTGACGACGGATACCACCTTGTCCTTCATTCTCCCCAATCTCCCGCCCACACCTTTTCTGTGGAAGGAAAAATCCGAGTGATCGTTCCAAAAACGGATTTCTTACACCGGTATCACATCGAATGCCAACCGGTTAAAAATGCCGTCGCTCTTTTTGATTTGGAAGCAGCGGAGGATTTTGGCATCGACGTATTTCGTCGTCGGGAAAATGCTGTTTGTACCGGGGTCTTAGTGGAAATGGACTACGACGGTTATCTGCGGTACCAACGTCTTCTCAACGTCTCCCATTACGACGAAGCTTTCTCCGGCGATGCTTCCCTTTTTATCCAAACAGTACCTTATCGCGGTGCGCCGTTGGTCAATGACATTTTAAAAGAGATGCTTTCCACCAGGCAGAGGGAATGGGCACTTATTCCGGATGTGTTTGTCTCCGTCCCCGTTGCCTATTCCTCCTGGGACCAAATTGAGCAAAACGCAGTTTCAGGTGACAAAAAATCCAACGATCTTCTAATAGACTTGGATTTTCGTACCCATAGCGAAGCCGGCGTTCCCTCGGACTTGGAAAATGTGGACGATCTCGCCAACTTTAAACGGCGGATCCAACGCTTTTATCTGGGCAAAGCCCAAATCCAAATTATTGAAGAGAGTACGGTGGACCATTACGCCGACGACGACAATGGGCAAATCGGGGCGCCGGCCAATGTTGATCTGTATATTTCTTTGGATCGGGAAAGCAACTGCGCTGTGCTGACATGGTACTCCCTTTCCTCTCCTTTTTTAATTAGCCAGCTTATGGACAACATCACCCGCAACAACCTTATGGTGATAGATTCCTCCGGCAAGGTAAATTTCTTTGATTATGTCCATACCCGATTTGGTCTTATCAAACGGGGCGCTTCAAAAATTTTTACTGTCATTCCCAAAGAACGGAACTGTCTCTCCCCCAGCCAGACCGCATCTCTGTTAGCCGCAGAGACCATTTATCCCGACGGGGAAAACTTCGGAAAAATTATCGACGAGGAAATCGTTTCTATTGTCAATACTGAACATGGTATGGGGCAATACGACCGGGCGGTGGTTTTCGCTTACGACAACGTAGTGCTCCAATTTTCCCCGGATTTTAAGGAAACCCTTCGGAACCGGCTATGCGAGGAATCCATCACCTTATTTTATATCGAGCTGATCCTTTTCGAAGAAGCGGCAATCCATATCGCCGATCGCCAGATTATTAAGCTGTTTACCTCGGATTTAGCCAACGAACCGGTTCATTTTTTAGAACAAGTCAGTCAAATCTACGACGACTATTCCAAGACCATCGATTTTTGGAACATACAAGTCAAATACCCCACATCCCAAAAATCTATCGATATGTTACGCAAAGCGTTTAGAATTAAAGAACAACTGGAATTTATGCAGCGAAATCAGGATCATTTACAGACGGTTTTTGATACCAAATGCGATATCGTGGACCGGAAAGACGCCAGGCGGATGGACACTTCCCTCGCTATTCTCTCCATACTGGCTGTTTTTTCGGCGTGGATCGACGGTTATGACTACATCGCCACCTGGAGCGACCTCTTTTCCAACTCCACCATTCAAATTCTTCAAAAGGTGTTGTTCGTCTTCGTTTTGATTACCGCCGGTTACGCGGTAACGCATCTGTTCGGAAATAGATTCAGCCTTATTTTACGGCATCGCAGAGAGAAGATGCGAAGAGGAAAGAAACGGAAATCAAAATAGGCTTCTTTGAAAAAGGACAACCCCACCTGCCAAAACAGGTGGGGTCAAACGCTTTTGGGAAAAATAATCAATGAAATTCCCGATAAAGCTGCTTATAAAACAATATGACCGCAATACCGGCTGTGATAAGATCGGAAATCGCCTGGGACACTAAGATCCCAATATATCCCGCCGTGTAATAGGAAACTATCAGTACAATCAGGAAAACGATTCCCTGCCGGCTAACCGAGAGGATAAACGAGCCTACGACCTTTCCCATAGACTGGAAAATAATGGTCATTAACAATACCACACCTACAAACAGCATGGTCACTACCTGGCAGCGAAGCATCATTGCTCCATCGGCGACAATCCCGTCGTTATCCATAAAACAGCGCATCAGCTCCGGCGCGAACAACATAATTCCCACCGTAAGCAGAATCGCGATTACACTGATAAAACG
>CALXGT010000047.1 GCA_944387915.1 uncultured Clostridia bacterium | reverse complement strand
TTGCAGTATTCTATTTGCCCCCAGTGACTATGTGGAAGCGTTTATCCCTTTTAATATCACCTGCGGTACGCTGCTCAAATATCAAATTCTGCTGGCATTTACCTGTACGCTTAGCGTTACTGGAATTACACTGTTCCTATCTGCAATCAGTAAAAATCAGATTGTAGCTTTGGTTGCGGCGATGGCAATTTTTCTTTTTCCCGTCTTGCTGCCGATCACCGAAGTAAATCCATTGTTCCGATTGGTTGGACTTCTTCCGATCTATCATGTACTGGCCATTTCGCTCCTGTCGGTGGAACAAATGAGTAACGGTATGCTGTATGCGATATGGGCAATCCCGGCAGCATTGCTCTTTTTGGGAGTTGGCGCAGGTATCTCTCGCCGCGCATTTGCAAAGCACCAAGTTTCATAAGACTTTGACACGGAATCACTGACATCAGATTTGTGTAGAATCCATTTTTCATTGGCACGCAGATTGGAGGTAGGAAGATGACATACATCTTTGATGAGTATGGAGAACGACACCGATTCGATGCTTTTTGCAAAACCGTTCTTCGCCATGAATCCACAAACTATTTTCGAGAGTTGAACCGTGAGCGGAAATATACAATTCAGTTCAGTGCCCTATCACAGTCTGAATTAGGCAAACTCTATACAGTTGATGAATACCCCAGCGACAGTTTTATTTTTTCGGCTTTCGGTTATGTGCTGTATCTTCATGAAGAAATGATGGCTGACGCTTTTTCCCGTCTGCCGGAGTCCGAACAAACTATTTTGATCCTGCATTGTGTATTGGAACTCCCAGACAGAAAAGTTGGCAATTTTGTTGGGCTGTCCCGCAGTGCCGTTCAGCGGCACAGGACAAAGACATTAAATAAACTGCGAAAAAACTTGGAAGCCGAAGGAGTACGAAATTGATATGAAACAGCCAACTTTTAACGGCAGGGTGCTTTTGCCGATGGACGTAATCGAAGCGGCCCGCACCGGTGATCCATTAGCATTGGAGCACGTCTTGCGGTACTACGACCGCTACATCAACAAGATTTGTACGCGAACACTCTATGATGAGGACGGTATGCCGTTCATAGGTGTGGACGAGTACATGAAGCGCCGTTTACAAGCAAAGCTGACGGAAGCCATCGTAATCAAGAAATAGCAAAGTCAAAAGAAGCCGTCAAGGGTCGAGATGAATGCTCCGCGCCCTTGACGGCTTCCTCCGTCTTTGCTGTGTGGTAACTAAGCAGGTGCAAGCAGAAATCCGCTTGCGCCCGCTGCTATTATGATGTTTGTGTCTACGCATTTAGGGGGGTGTAATGGCCTGATACCACATGGCTTTTCCGGCATGATTGGGCTACTGGGAGTAGCTTACCATTCTTGCCATTGTAAATGAGGCTTGAAATGCGTAGAAAACCGGCAAGCTATTTTACAACCAAATAGTTTGCCGGTTCATTTTAGCAACCCTGTTTGTCAGCCGTTAAGCTAGTATGTTTTTGCTACTTCCGTATCGGCGTTCACCTAAAGGCACGCGCTTTTTTCGGCAAATTTACATCATACGCTAAACAGCAGATCTCCATAAGTCGGGAACGGCCAATACTCGCTGGAGGTAAGCGTCTCCAAGGTATCGGCAGTCTTCCGAAGACCTTCCATCGCGGGAATGACTTCGTCCTTGTAGGCGACTCCACTCAGCGTAATATCCTCTTTTCCTTCAGCGGAAGCAACCGCCGCATCCAAAGCGCCGATCTCGTAATACATCCGATCGGTGAGCTCGGAAATCTGGGAAATCAAGCTCTCTTCCATCTTGCAGGGGATCGCGTCGGACACTTTCTTCTTTTCGATAGCCGTCTCCGCCAAAGACTGAGCATAGGCAGAAACCGCAGGAAGAATCTGACGTTTGGCAATCTCCAGCATAGAGAGGGCCTCAATATGGACCACCTTGCAGTAGTTCTCCATATTGATCTCATAGCGGGAATGCAGCTCGCAGGCGCTGTAAACATGATGCTTCTCAAACAAGGCAATGTTCTTATCCGCAATCAAGCATGGCAAAGCGTCCACCGTCGTCTTCATGTTCAAAAGGCCCCGACGCGCCGCTTCTTCTTCCCAAGCGGCCGAATATCCATCTCCGTTAAAGATGATCCGCTTATGGTCCCGGATGGTCTCCCGTACCAGGTCATACACCGCCGCTTTCATATCGGTAGCACCCTCTAATTTTTCGGCAAAAAGACTCAAGGATTCGGCCACCATAGTGTTCAAAAATGTGTTGGGGCCGGAGATGGAGAGAGTGGAACCCAAGCTTCTAAACTCAAATTTATTTCCGGTGAAAGCAAAGGGAGAGGTCCGGTTTCTGTCGGTGGTGTCCATGGGGATACCGGGAATGAACCGAACGCCGATACCAAGGCTTCCCGCCGGCGTATCTTCATAAGCGCTCTTGGTTTCAATGGCTTCCAGCACTCTTGTCAGCTCATCGCCCAAGAAGATAGAGATGATGGCGGGAGGCGCCTCAGAAGCACCGAGACGATGATCGTTGCCGGCGCTGGCCACCGACACCCGAAGAAGATCCTGGTAATCGTCGACCGCCTTAATGGCCGCGGACAGGAACAGTAAGAACGGAATATTCTCATGGGGATTCTCTCCCGGCTCTAAGAGGTTCAGTCCCTCGTTGGTGGAAATAGACCAGTTATTGTGCTTTCCGGAACCGTTGATGCCGGCAAAGGGTTTTTCGTGAAGCAGGCAAACTAAGCCGTGCCGATCCGCCACCTTTTTCATAATTTCCATGGTGAGCTGGTTTTGGTCGGCGGCAATGTTGGTGGTGGTGAAGATAGGCGCCAATTCATGCTGTGCGGGGGCCACCTCATTATGCTTGGTTTTCGCCAACACGCCCAGTTTCCAGAGCTCTTCATCCAGTTCTTTCATAAAAGCAGCAACCCGGGGCTTAATAACGCCAAAATAATGATCATCCAATTCCTGGCCCTTAGGAGCGGGAGCGCCGAACAAAGTCCGTCCACAGTAAATCAAGTCCTTACGCTGATCGTAAAGCGCCTTATCCACTAAGAAATACTCCTGCTCGGGGCCGACGGTAGTCTTAACGCCGCTAGTCTCGATGCCAAGAAGCTTCAGTACTTTAACCGCTTCCCGGTTAATGGCCTCCATAGAACGAAGTAAAGGCGTCTTTTTATCCAACGCTTCGCCGCCGTAAGAGCAGAAAGCGGTGGGAATGCAAAGGATGCCATCCTTAATAAATGCGTAAGAGGTGGGGTCCCATGCGGTGTAGCCTCTGGCCTCAAAGGTAGCGCGAAGACCGCCCGAGGGGAAGCTTGAAGCGTCTGGTTCGCCTTTAATCAAATTCTTTCCGGAGAATTCC
This sequence comes from uncultured Clostridia bacterium, assembly GCA_944387915.1. GTDB lineage: Bacteria > Bacillota > Clostridia > Oscillospirales > Ruminococcaceae > CALXGT01. The sequence continues at coordinate 6,516 of CALXGT010000047.1, read as the reverse complement.
ATGATAACGCCGCCATCTTCCGTGGGGGAAATAAAGCTGTCGTGTTTCTCGGCGGTGATACCGGTCATAGGCTGGAACCAGTGGGTAAAGTGAGTAACGCCCAAAGAGATCGCCCAGTCTTTCATGGCATGGGCAATTTCGTTTGCCAGACTAATGTCCAGTTCTTTTCCTTCCTGAATGGTTTTTTTCAGCGCTTTATAGGTATTCTTCGGCAATTTCTCTCTCATTGTAATGTCGTTGAAAACCATGCTGCCAAAAATTTCGGATACCGTGTTCATAGATGATCCTCCTTCTTTATTCCTTGCACATATCGGATGCAATTTCAGTAGAAACAGCAATCTCTCTACCAAAAAAGGTGCCGCGAACACAAAGCCCGCGGCACCTTTGCCGATTGACAATGTAGAGTATACCGTTTCGTGATTCATTTGTCAATCCCATTTTGGCTTTTTTTTTGAAAAAATTGGTTTTTCATCGGTTTTGTTAGAAATGCTCGAGAAAAAAGTTTCCATTTTGTCTCTTTTTCAATTTTTTCTCTTCCATTCCTTCATTTCACGAATTTTCGTTGACAAAAAAACCGGTTTAGGCTATAATATTGCCAATAATGAACGAAAACGGACTGCAAAAAAATCCTTGTTTCAATGGGGAAACAGGGATGTTTTACTGCCGGGAAAGGAATTGTTATGGAAAAAGCCGCATATCTTACCCTAAGTAATGGTATGGTGTTTGAAGGCGAACCGTTTGGCGCCGAGGGCGACGTAACCGGTGAACTGGTATTTACCACCGCTATGACCGGTTATCTGGAAACACTTACCGATCCGAGCTATTATGGTCAAATGGTGACGCAGACTTTCCCTTTGATCGGGAATTACGGGATCATCCCTTCCGACTTTGAGAGCGAAGGCCCGGCCTTAAAAGCATATATCGTCAGACAATGGTGTCAGGTCCCTTCCAATTTTCGGAGCGAGGGTTCTCTTGACGCCTTTTTAAATGAATATGGCATCGTAGGCCTTTGCGGTATCGATACCAGAGCTTTAACCCGGATTGTACGGGAGTACGGCGTTATGAACGCGCGGATCTCTTCCCGCCCTCTCTCAGAGGAAGAGATAAAAAAACTTGCCGATTACCGAATCGTGGATGCGGTCAAAGCGGTAAGCTGTAAGGAAATAGAAGCATCCCCTGCTGAGGGAACCCTTCGGAAAGTGGTACTTTGGGATTTTGGGGCCAAAGCCAATATTCGCAGAGAGCTTTTAAAGCGCGGCTGTCAGGTCATAACCGTCCCTTCCACCACCACCGCCAAAGAGATTCTCGAGATGGAGCCCGACGGGATTATGCTCTCCAACGGCCCCGGCGACCCGGCGGAAAACGTGGACATTATCGCCGAGTTGAAGAGCCTTTGCGAAGCGAAGAAGCCGATTTTCGGTATTTGCCTTGGACACCAGCTTCTCGCTCTTTCCCAGGGCGCCAAAACCACCAAGCTGAAATACGGACATCGGGGCGCCAACCAACCGGTGTTGGAAAAGGAAACGGGACGGATCTATGTCACTTCTCAAAACCATGGCTATGCCGTCATCAGCGACACTTTACCCGCTCACGCGAAGCTAAGCTATGAAAATGTAAACGACAAGAGCTGTGAAGGCGTGGACTATGAAAATATGCCCGCCTTCTCGGTTCAGTTCCATCCGGAAGCATGCGGCGGCCCCAAGGATACCGCCTTCCTTTTCGATCGTTTTATCTCTATGATCGATGAACAAAAATAATGATATTGCGGGGAAATTATCATGATGCTGTCTTTTGTAAAAATGCATGGCTGCGGCAACGACTATCTCTATTTTGACTGCTTTCATCAAACGGTGGAATCGCCGGAAACCTTGAGCGTCGCTTTATCCGACCGTCACTTTGGCGTGGGTGGCGACGGGATTATACTGGTCTGCCCTTCCGAAGTCGCCGACGCGAAAATGCGGATCTTTAACGCCGACGGAAGCGAAGGCTTAATGTGCGGAAACGGAATCCGCTGCGTTGGAAAATTTTTGTATGACAACCATTTCACCGATAAAACCACCGTTACCATCGAAACGTTAAGCGGGATCAAAACCTTGAATATGACGGTGGAAAACGGCAAGGTGACCCGCGCCGTGGTGGATATGGGAAAAGCGATCCTGAACTCGGAAGAGATCCCCGTTTCGTTTAGGATAGAAAAAGTGGTGGATGTTCCTCTGGTAGTCGCCGGGAAAACCTACCGTGTCACCTGTGTTTCCATGGGAAATCCTCACTGCGTCACTTTTATGGATGAAATCGATTCTTTGAATTTGGAGGCAATCGGTCCTTTCTTTGAACATCACCTATTGTTCCCCCAGCGGATCAATACCGAGTTTATCCGGGTTATGGACGATCACACTCTGCAAATGCGGGTATGGGAACGGGGCAGCGGCGAGACCTTTGCCTGCGGAACCGGCGCATGCGCTGCGGTGGTAGCGGCGGTGGAAAACGGATACTGCAAAAAAGGGGAAGCCGTCACCGTACAGTTAAAAGGCGGCGCGCTCTCCATTCGCTACACAGATGAAGCGGTATACATGGAAGGTCCGGCGGCCGAAGCGTTCCGGGGAACGGTAGATACCGACTTATATAAGGAAAGGGCGTGAGATCTTGACCAAGTATATTTTTGTGACCGGAGGGGTAGTTTCCGGTCTGGGGAAAGGAATTACCGCCGCTTCTCTGGGGCGTTTACTGAAGGCCAGAGGATTAAAGATAGCCGCCCAGAAGTTAGACCCCTATATCAATGTCGACCCGGGGACTATGAGCCCGTTCCAGCACGGCGAAGTTTTTGTCACCGAGGACGGCGCGGAAACCGACTTGGATTTAGGGCATTATGAACGGTTTATTGATGAGGACCTAAACCAGTTTTCCAACCTCACTACCGGAAAGGTATACTGGAACGTCATTACCAAGGAGCGTAACGGGGACTACCTCGGAGAAACCGTCCAGGTCATCCCCCACATCGTCAACGAAATCAAATCCTTCATCTACGCGGTGGGAGATAAAACCGACGCGGATATTGTCATTACCGAGATTGGCGGCACCATCGGCGACATCGAAAGCCAACCCTTTTTGGAAGCCATTCGCCAGGTGTCCATGGAAGTAGGACCGGAAAATTGCTTTTTTATTCATGTCACCCTGGTCCCCTATATTCCCGGTTCCGATGAGTACAAATCCAAACCGACACAGCATTCCACCAAAGAGTTGATGTCCATTGGCATCCTCCCCAATATGATCGTCGCCCGCTGTGACGATCACCTCCCCGAAAGCGTCAAGAAAAAAATCGCCCTCTTTTGTAACGTCAAACCTGACTGTGTCATCGAAAACCTGACTGTCCCCGTTTTGTACGAGGCGCCGATTATGCTGGAAGAGAATCACCTTTCCGACATTGTCTGCCGGGAACTGGGGCTCCATTGCCCGCCGCCGGATATGCAAGAGTGGAACGAGATGCTGAATCGAATCCACAACCGGACCAAAAAGGTAACCATCGGTTTGGTGGGAAAATATATCCAGCTTCACGACGCCTACCTTTCCGTCGCGGAAGCACTTCGCCACGGCGGCTATGAAAACGACGCGGTGGTGACCATAGACTGGATCGATTCCGAAGCGTTGACTCCCGAGAATGTAGCCCAACGCCTTTCGGGCTGCGACGGCATTTTAGTCCCCGGAGGATTCGGCAACCGAGGCATCGAAGGAATGATCCTTGCTGCCAAATACGCGCGGGAAGAAAACGTCCCTTACTTCGGTATCTGCCTTGGAATGCAAATCGCCGTAATCGAGTTTGCCAGAAACGTTTTGGGCTATAAAGACGCCAATTCCGGCGAGTTTGATCCGGACAGCACCCACAAGGTCATTGATTTTATGCCGGACCAATTGGGCAATATCCCCAAAGGGGGTACCATGCGGTTAGGCGCTTATCCATGCGCCATCCGACAGGATTCCCTTTTAAACCGGATCTACCAAAAGGAGTTGGTGGAAGAGCGTCACCGCCACCGGTACGAATTCAACAACGATTACCGGGAAGAAATGAACGTCAGAGGCCTTCCCATTACCGGAACCTCGCCGGACGGAAGACTGGTGGAAGCGGTGGAAATGGATCGAAACGACTTTTATATCGGCGTCCAGTTCCATCCCGAGTTCAAGAGCCGGCCCAACCGGGCGCAGCCCATTTTCCGGGAATTTATCCGCGCGTCGTTGCGCCAAAAAGAAAAAAATCACAAGGAGCGTCGCCATGAGGATCAATGAAAATTTTTCAAAATTAGAGAAGAACTACCTGTTTATCGAAATTGCCCGCAGGGTGAAAGCCTATGAAGAAGCCCACCCCGACGTCTCTTTGATCCGTATGGGGATCGGCGATGTAACCCGCCCTATCGTCCCCACCGTAATCGAAGCGATGAAAAAGGGCGTGGACGAGATGGGAGACGCCAAAACCTTTAAAGGCTATGAAGACAGCGGCACCGGTTACGATTTTCTAAAGGAAGCGGTCGCCTCTTACTACCAAAGCTTTGGCGTTACCGTTTCCCCGAGCGAAATCCGCATCAACGACGGCGCCAAAAGTGATACCGGAAACATTGTGGATATTTTCGGGAAGGGTACCGTCGCCCTTATCACCGATCCCGCGTATCCGGTCTACGTCGACACCAACATTATGGCGGGAAACACCGTCCTTTACGCTGATTCCACCGAGGAAAACGGCTTTGCCGCTATGCCGGATCCGAATGTCAAGGTGGATGTGATTTACCTTTGCTCCCCCAACAATCCCACTGGCTCGGTCTATACCAAAGAACAGCTGCAAGTCTGGGTGGATTACGCCAAAGCAAACGAAGCGATTATCATTTTCGACGCCGCCTATGAGGCGTTTATCTCCGATCCCGCTCTCCCGAGAAGCATTTTCGAGATCGAAGGAGCGAGAGAGTGCGCTGTGGAGATGTGTTCCCTCTCTAAAACGGCGGGCTTTACCGGTATGCGCTGCGGCTATACGGTGATCCCGGACCAGCTCACCGCCAAGACCGAAAGCGGAGAAACGGTTCGTCTTTCGGATATCTGGAACCGGCGGCAAGGCTCCAAATTCAACGGCGTTTCCTACCCGGTCCAATGCGCCGCCGCCGCAGTCTTCACGAAAGAGGGATTAAAACAGATCCGGGAAAATATCGCTTACTACCAGAATAACGCCAAAATCATCGGGGATACGCTGGACGCCCTCGGTATCTTCTATACCGGCGGCAAACATTCCCCCTACATTTGGATGAAATGCCCGAATGGTATGGATTCCTGGACCTTTTTTGATTTTCTTTTGGATAAGGCTCATGTGGTCGGAACCCCCGGCGCCGGCTTCGGAAAGAACGGAACCCATTTCTTCCGTCTTACCGCTTTTAATACGCCGGAAAACACCAAACAGGCGATGGAAAATTTAAAGAACGCTTTGAAATAAGAAAGCGGGACGCTTACGGCGTCCCGCTTTCCTTTTCGGATGATCCGGCATCCTTGTCCTTATGTTTCATTGCCCCAAGCAGGCAAAGCCCCACGGCAAGCAGGGGGAAAAGCACCCGAAGGCACAAAAATCCCACAGGCTCAAATCCGATGTTTGCGTCTAAAAGCAGTCCCACAAACCACGCAAGCAAGGTAATTCCTATCATTTTTCCGTACATACCGCCATCTCCCTTCGTTTTCTTTCAGTGTACCATACAAAAAAAGAGAATGCAAACCGTCTTTTCCCATTACAGCGGGATGATCCCCTCTTTTTTTTGTCGAAAAACCATGATATAATGGTCAAAACGCACAAAGGAGGTTTTTGATGAAAGTCAAAGAAGTGATCGACGAGATTTTTAATTTTCACCCGGATATCGGTAACATCCAGACCTGCGATACGCTAAAATTCGGAGATCCCGACGCCACCGTGACGGGCATTGCCACCACCTGTTCCCCCACTGTGGAAGTCATTGAGAAGACGGCGGCTTCCGGCTGCAATATGTTAATTTGCCATGAGCCTCTTTTTTACAGCCATATGGACAAAACCGACTGGCTAAAAAACGACCCCATCTACCAAAAAAAGATGGAGCTTTTATCCCGGCACCAAATTGCTGTGTTTCGAGATCACGACCATATGCATGCCCATGATCCCGACGGAATTTACTATGGAGTAATGATGGAGCTTGGCTGGGAACCTTATCGAAAAGACGCCGAACGCCGTCCTTTACACTTTTTACTTCCAAAGCAACCCCTCTCTTCTCTGGTAAACCACCTAAAAGAACGGCTGAACCTATCCACTCTTCGTTTAATCGGAAAAACCGACGGAGAGATCTCCAAAGTAATCTACTTAGGCGGAGGAAACATGTCCTTGCAGCCCACGGAATACGACACCACCAAGCTAATGATGGACTCTGACGCCGACGTTTTGATCGCCGGAGAATTGATCGACTGGACGGTGATGTCTTACGTCCGGGACGCGGCGCTTTTGGGAGAACAAAAAACCATTATCCAGCT
>CALXGT010000046.1 GCA_944387915.1 uncultured Clostridia bacterium | reverse complement strand
GCGGCACCCCCTGCATCTCATACTGAGCGTACTTCCAGCCGGGGGAGTTTTCGCTGGCGTCCAGCTTTACCCGGAATTTCTCAGAGAGACGGGCCTGCAGCTCCTGGGCTTTTTCCAAAACGCCGGGCTTGTGCATGGCCACCGGGACAATCACCACCTGAATGGGGGCGATCTTGGGGGGCAGCACCAGGCCGTTGTCGTCGCCGTGGACCATAATCACCGCGCCGATCATCCGGGTGGACACGCCCCAGGAGGTCTGGTGAGGATGCCGCAGCTTGTTTTCCCGGTCGGTAAAGGTGATGTCAAAGGCCTTGGTAAAGCCGTCGCCAAAGTAGTGGCTGGTGCCGCCCTGCAGCGCCACGCCGTTGTGCATCATCGGCTCGATGGTATAAGTGGCCTCGGCCCCGGCAAATTTCTCCTTTTCGGTTTTCTGTCCCACCACGGCAGGGATCGCCAGGGTTTCCCGGTAGAAGTCCTCGTAAACCTTCAGCATGGTCAGCGTGAACTCCTGGGCCTCCTGGGCGGTTTCGTGCATGGTGTGGCCCTCCTGCCACAGAAACTCAGAGGACCGCAGGAAGGGGCGGGTGGTCTTTTCCCACCGCACCACGCTGCACCACTGGTTGTACAGCTTGGGCAGGTCCCGATAGGAGTGGATAATCTTCTGATAATGTTCACAAAACAGGGTTTCGCTGGTGGGCCGCACATACAGCCGCTCAGCCAGCTTTTCGCCGCCGCCCTCGGTGACGATGGCGCACTCGGGAGCAAAGCCCTCCACATGGTCCTTTTCCTTTTGCAGCAGGCTTTCGGGAATAAACATGGGCATGTACACGTTCTGCACGCCTACTCTCTTAAACCGGGCGTCCAAAATGCGTTGGATATTTTCCCAAATGGCGTAGCCGTAAGGCCGCAGGATCATACAGCCGCGAACGCTGGAATAATCGATCAGCTCGGCTTTTTTTACGATGTCAGTGTACCATTTGGCGAAGTCCTCGTTCATAGAGGTAATCGCTTCTACCATTTTCTTTTGATCCGCCACAATATCTGCCCCTTTCTATGGTTACATGTACGGTTACGTCCTATTATAGCAAAAGCGGCCTTTTTTTGCAAGATAAAAACCCTTTTTCCAAAGAAAAAACGCTCCGGAAAACCGAAGCGTTTTTTGCGGTTATACGAAAATATAGATGCAGTTGGCATCCTCTTCCAGCATGTAAGAGTAGCTGAAGACGCCGTCGCCTTTGGCTTCTTCGGGGACCAGGGAAGAGAAGGAACCGTTTTCGGAAAACAGGTTTTGGTAGAACGCATCGTAGGTCTCGTCGCTGTCCAGCATAAAGAAGACATAGTCGCCCGGCTGTTTGAGCTTTTCTGCAAACAGCGCGCGAAGAGCGTTTTCATCGTAAGAGGAAAAGAGCAGACCGTTTTCGGTGTAGTAGGACCGGTCCGAGGTGCAATCGGGGTAATCGATCTGGCCCACGTCCGGGGTATACCCCACCTCTTGCGCCTTTTCGTCATCCATAATGAAAAACTCGTACCGCATCACCGAGTGTTCCGCGCCGGGATGGATGCTGTCGCCGTAAGTGGGGTCGCATACATACCAGTACCCGTCGATCTCTACCATATTCCATGCGTGGGGGCGGTCCTGGGTTTGGACATAGCCGTTTAGCGCGATACAGGGGATGGAGAGCTGATCCAATAAGTATTTCATCGAATAGGCGTATCCGCCGCAAACGTCATACTGTTCCACCAGCGCATGGGTGATCCGGTTAACCGGCTGGTTTACGCCGCTTAAAAAGGCGTAGTTATATTCGATATGGTTCGCTAACTCCTCATAGAGGTAAAGGACCTTGTCATAGTCGGTGGAAAATTTTTCCGTCCCTTTTAAAAGCTCCTCGGAGATCCGCTTCAGCTCACCGGTATAGTAGTTGCATTCATCTTCGTTATAAAAGTAGGTCAGGGAAAAGTCGGTCGTTTTTCCGGTGATGTCGCTGTAGTAGTAGAGCTGATCCACCCAGAAGGCTTCGGGGTAGTCCAGCCGAACCATGGTGAACACATCCAGCAGATACTGGCTGTCGATGTTGGACTCTAACGGGATCCGTTCGGTATCGTGGGTAGCGACGGCATTTCGGATGCGCTCATAAAGGGCCTGGTCCTCGTAGGAAAGCTGGTTATAGTAAAACCGGCCCTGCCCGCCGATGGTCAAAGGGGTTTCCAAAGAGGGGAACGCGGTAGGGCTTTCGATCTCGCCGGAGACCGGAAGGGCGCTTTCTTCGTTTGGATCCGAAGTGGTGTCAAGGGATGAAAGACTGCTTTCCCCTTCCGAAGGCGAAGAGGCTTCCGAGGAAGGATCGCTTTGCGTTTTGGAGGAAAAGAACTCGTTGAGACTTTGGGAAACATTGGAAACACTGTTTGAGATGAGATCAAAGCCGTCTTTCCATAAAAAGGTGACATTTAACGCAATGGAGAGAACGAATAAGACGGCGAAAAAGCCAAATCCACTTCGTTTTCTTGGTGCCATAAAAATATTACTCCTTTTTTAAATGTACCGTCGGCAGTAAAATCGCCGAGGGGGTATCGGGTCCGAAATAAATGGTCTGGTTGGCGACAGCGGTCTCCTTGATGGTAGACCAGACGCCTTCCTTGTTGGGGTGAACGGCGTACTCGGGGAAGTTGGATGAGGAAATATCTACCCGGATTCGGCTTCCCTTTTGGATCCGCCATGCCACATCCCAGCTTTGCACGGTGATCTGTTCCACCGTATTGGGGGTGTAAGAGATGCGCTCGGGGGATCCGTTTCGGTAGGCGAGGGTGGTGATCCCGCTGCGAATATGGTAAGCTTCCCCGTCGGGGAATTCCTCCATGATCTTAAAGGTAAAGGCGGTGTCCGGCGCATCCGAGGAAACATAAAGGGACGCCTTAATGGGTCCAATAATGTCGGTATCTTCCTCGAAAGGAAGAGAGCGGAAGGATAAAACGTCGCTTCGGTAATGGACATCCGGCTGGCGCAGGCTTCCTACCGCCGACATGGTGCGAAAAAGGGATTCGGCGCCGTAAGAGGGGACCGGATCGTTTGGATCGTAGCGGTAGCTTTGCTGTCCTTTCGCTCCCGGCGCATCCAGTAGCGTTTCGTTTTCCCCGAGGTAAAGGGCTTTCTCCTCGTCGAAGGGCACCGGATAATCGGGAAATTCCAAAAAGGTATCGGCGCCGATGAGGTAAAAACGAACCTTTCGCTCGGGGAGCTTTTCTTCCTTAAGGGTAAGGGTGAACCAGTCCAAAACGCTCTTGGTCTCGTTTTCCTCGCTGTGAAGGGCGAGCCCTAAGGCCTTTTGCTTTTCGATGACGCTTTTTGAGGAATGGTTCCATGGCCCGACGTTGAGCACCGCGTGGGCGGCGCTTTCCTTGCTCAGGGAGGAAAATCCCTTTAACGCGGAGCCTAAATGGTGGTCGTACCATCCTTCCCCCACAAAAACGGGAATCTTCATCTTCGAAGGGATCTCCCGTAGCATTTTCCAAAAGCCCTGGTTCCAATAGGGTGAGGTGCGGTCGGTATTTGAGATCCAGTCTCTGTACCAGGGAAGCTTTCTTCCCCATAACGCTTCGTCCACCTCGATCTGGGGACGGTATTTGGCGGATTCCATATAATCCGCCGATATGGGAAAGCCTGCGTTATCCATCGCCCATGCGGTGAGGATATCCTGACGGAAAAGACCGTCCTGGTACGCGGAGGTGTGCCGGTCGGTGCCGTAAACGGTAAGGTATAAGCTTTTGACCTTTTTGGGTACCGCGTCCGCCATGACCCATCCGGTAAACGCCAGATAGGATGCGCCCCGGTATCCTATATTCTTAATGATATCCAGTCCGTCCAGATACCGCATCAGGCATAAGCCGTCGGCGCGGTCGTTAACGTTGGGCTCCCAAACGCCCTTGGATGGACCGGTGCCTCTGCAAAACTGGTAAACAAAAGCGAAGCCCCGTTTTGCCATTTCCTCGCCGGTGATGCAAAGCATCTCCTGCATATGGGGGTAACAGCTTCGCTGTACCACCGTAGAATAGGGCGGAGCGATCTCCTTGGGATCCGGCGTAAAGATCTCGGTAAAAAGCTCAACGCCATCCTCGCATGGCAAAAACAACGTCTCTTTTTTTACCGTTTCGCAAATAACAGGATATCCGGAAGAGGTAAAGGAGTCCCGGAACTGTTTCATCATAGCTTCTCTCTGATTCATAAGCCCACCACCTGTTAAAAATCTATCCTTATTTTACCATTTTTTTAGTTAAAAAGCAAACAGGTGTTTTCCTTTCAAAAAAGAAAACGAAAAACATAAGGTTTTTCGCTTTCCTTTGGACTTTTTTGTTATTTTCCGTAAAAGACTACCGTCTTGTTGGCAACCGTCATATCTTCCCCCGGATAAAAGGTATCCGCTAACGCCTTAAGGGCATCCCGATAGGAAAGATAGGCGTCGCTTTGGGGATCCGGCGCATAGGAGGAAGAAAGGCTTCGGGAAAGAAAGGCCTCTTTTTGGTAAAAAAGAGGAAACGAAAATTCCAAAATATTTTCTTTTTCACCGAAAAATTGCCGGAGAAGAGGAAGGGATTTCAAATAGCCATGACGCAGGGAGGAAAAACGGGGACAATATTTTAGACAAAGAGCCTCCTGGGCTTGGGTAAAGGGGTCATTTTCATCCCGGACATGAAATAATATGGCGATAGCCCCGTCCTTTTTCATAATCCGGGAACATTCTTTTCGGAACGCCTCCGGCGAAAACCAGTGAAATGCCGACGCCGCTGTGATCAAATCGACGCTTTGATCAGCAAGACAAGTCTGCTCCGCCGAAGCGGCAACGGAATAAAACTTCTTCTCCGAAGAAAAAAGCGTCTCCGCTTTGGCGCGCATCTGCTCGTTAGGTTCCACTCCGTATACCGTGTATCCCCGACGCAAAAATTCTCCGGTGAGCAGTCCGGTGCCGGAACCAATGTCCGCAACAACACCTTCCTTTGGCAAAAGCCCGCATAAAAACGTTACCGCTTCGTTTGGATATCCCGGCCTTCCCGCCTGATAAGCGTCGGCACGGCCGTTAAAAACAGTTTCATTCATAGGTATCCCTCCCGAATCGTTTTGGTGACAGCAAGACGTTCATACACGAACGTCTGGATTCGCCGGACCGAAGATAATAATCCGTCTCTTTTAAGAAGGAAAAACCGCATTTTTCACAAACCCGTTGGGATTGAAGATTTGTCAGGGCATGACCGCAGCATAAAAAATCGTACCCCAGTGTGTCAAAGCAGTAGGAGATCACCGCGAGAACCCCTTCGGGAATCAACCCGCGTCCCCAGTAATCCCGGCTCAGTACATAGCCGATTTCCCGTCCTTTCAAAAGGTAGAAGGCCTCGGTAAGAGCGTCGGGGCTATATCGTTCTACGCCAATAGAACCGATCACCTTTCCCGATTCTTTCAGTACGACGGCAAACGTCTTTTTTTCCTCCATAAAGGTAGAAAGGATCTCGGCGGATTCCTCTTTGGAACGGTGGTGAGACCAGCCGGCCATTTCGCCTACCCCTTCTACCGAAGCATATTGGTACAAATCATCCAAATCCTTTTTTTCAAATGGGCGCAGGATTAACCGCTCGGTAACGAGTCGGACGCCGGTAACATCAATATCCGCATTCATAGAAAACATCCTTTCCTCAAGAAAATAACGAAAAAGCCCGCTGGGAAAAACCAGCGGACTTTCCTGGTGAAGATGAATGGACTTGAACCATCGACCCCCTGCATGTCAAGCAGGTACTCTAACCAGCTGAGCTACACCTTCATGCCGGCCGCCCGAAGACAGCCGATTGCTTGGTGGAGACGGTGAGACTCGAACTCATTACCTCTACAATGCGAATGTAGCGCTCTCCCAGGTGAGCTACGCCCCCACATTTGTCCTCAACAAACTGAGGACTTTTAGCAAAAGTAATTATAGCATATGGAAAGCGTTTTGGCAAGTCCTAATTTGCGTTTTTTTGAAAAAATCTTTTATTGGAAGCGAACGCTGGGAGAATCCGGCGTCAGCGCTTTAAAAACGTACCCTTTTTCCCGATAATAGTCGATGATCTTTTTGACCGCCTCCGGTGCGGTGGTGCGGATGGTATTATCGTGGAGCAAAACGACGATGGTATCTTTGTCCCCGGCGGACCGAATGACATTTTGGGCGATGACATCGGGATCTTCGGCATAGTTTAAATCGTCTTTTCCTAAGGCGTTCCAGTCAAAATAGGTAAGCCCCCGGCTTTTGGTGCCTTCAATAATTTCCTTCAATACGCCTTGCCCCGCTACCGAGTTTTTGCTTCCTCCGGGAAACCGAAATACTTCCGGGCGGTATCCTGTAATGGATTCAATATGATCGGACAGACGGGTTATATCCTCGAAAAAGGCGTCGGCGCTTTGATAGATTTGGTTGTAATTGTGGCTGTAAGAATGAAGTCCTAACGTGTGTCCCTCGTCCAAAATTCGTTGATACAGCATTTTCCCTCGGTCGGTGGTGGCGCCGATGACGAAAAAGGTCGCCTTTACGTCCTCCTCCTTAAGCAGATCCAATAAATCGATGGTGACCTTGGAAGGTCCGTCATCAAAGGTAAGATAAACCACCTTCTCCTCTTCTTCCATAGCCGGAACGGTTACGATACTTTGGCGGAGAATAAGCCCGCATACGATGGCGAGAAGGGCAACCAAAAGCAATCGCCTGGGCAGTTTTTTATTGGTGAAGCTGTAACATAAAAACATAAAAGAGCCTCCCTCCATAGAAATCCTATGCAAGGAGGCCTTCTTCCATTCTAATAATTTCGAATGAGCGAGACGACTTTTCCGAGAATTGTGAGATCCGGTACGATAATGGGTTCAAAATCATCGTTTTCCGGCATGAGCCGAAAACAGTTCTTATCTTTGTAAAACCGCTTTACCGTGGCCTCATCTTCAATCAGCGCCACGACGATTTCCCCGTTTTCGCAAACCGGCGTCTTTTTGACAATGACAATATCGCCGTCCAAAATTCCCGCGTTAATCATACTTTCTCCCCGGACATGCAGGGCGAAGTAATCTTTCGAGCTGCCCCGGAGGTTGAATACGGGGATATACTCCTCGATTTCCTCGATGGCGGTAATGGGGACGCCGGCGGTAACGGTACCTAACAAAGGAACCGAGACCGCATGGTTTCTCGGAAGCTTAATGGTGCGCTTTTTAAAGTCGTCTTTCAGGATGTATCCTTGTTCCGCAAGTTCGTTGAGATAATGGTGGACGGTGGAGGTGGAGCGAATCCCCACTTCCTCGCAAATTTCCCGTACCGTAGGAGAAACGCCGTCCTCCGAAATCTTATCCCGGATGAATTGATATATTTTTTGTCCTTTTTCGTTCAGCATAAGTTCCTCCTAATCCAACTCCAGCCCGAGAACCTCGGCGACCTGGTGAAAGACGTTGTTTTTGGCCATAACCAAGATGGTATCGCCGGCATAAATTTTTGTGCTGCCTCTCGGGACGAGAATAGCGTCCGCCCGCTGGATCGAGACAATGACCGATTCCTCGGGGAGCCGAATTTCCGAAAGCGTTTTCCCGGACAGGGGAAAATCCGTGGGAAGCTTGATTTCGCTGATGGAGGCTTCTCCCTTATTGAGACTGGCCAACTGGCGAATTTCGGAAAACTCTACCTCCCGCTCCAAAAGGCGCACCATATAATCGGTACCGGAAACGGCAATGTCAATACCGAGACGTTTAAACGCTTCTACATTTTTGGGGTTGTTGACTTTGGCGACCGTTTTCGGGATTTTAAATTTCATTCGGGCGGTTTGGCATGCAACCAAATTGTTTTCATCTTTTCCCGTTACCGCCACCAAAACGTCGGCTCTTCCGGCGTTCGCCTCCCGAAGGGCGTCTACCGAAGTTCCGTCGCCGCAGATCACCGGAATGTCCAAATCATCCGCTACATAGCGACAGGTGGCGCTGTTGTTTTCAATTAAGGTTAGACGGTGGCCATGCTCTAAGAGCGTTGCGGCGAGATAATACCCAACCCGGCCGCCTCCTACGACAATGACATTCATGGATTTTCCCCTCCGGCGATGGTCGCTACAATAAACCGGTCGGTTTCCTCGACGCGATGGGTACAGCCGCTATGAACCAAAAACAGAGTTCCATGGGAGAAAATCCCGATAAGGTTTTCCCGGTCGGTTCCCTGAATCTGCCCGGCGGGGACGCCGATTAACCTTTGGGGCGGCGCTTCCCATCGAAAGGTCATTTCACAGTGATGCATGCGAAGCCGGGACGTTTCTTCATCCAGTAAGATACTGCGCAGCGCGTCGGCGGTAGCCCGGGTAGAGGAAAAGGTCTCAATCCCCATTTGGCGGAATACGGTTTCCTTTTCGCTGTCGTTGACTTTGGCGATCACCTTTCCTACACGGAAAAGAGTGCGCGCCAGTTCACAGGCCATAATATTGGTGTTGTCGTCGTCGGTAACCGCTAAGACGGTATCGCAATTTTCAATCCCCGCCCGGATCAAGACATCCTGGTCGATGGGAATACCTGCGGTAACGTAGCCGCTGTATTCCGGGGACAAAAGGGAAAAGCTTTCCTCTTGCCGATCTACTACTGAGACGGCGTGTCCTTCTTTGGAAAGGCGGTTCGCGAGGCGCGCGCCCTCCCCGGTGCAGCCAATAATCAGAAGATTCATAGGGTCATCCTTTGTTTTGTTGTTTTTCCCCTCGCTTCTCGTCGTCGGTAAGCTTTTTGTAATAAAAACAGCCGATCAGCGCCCCGATTCCCAAAATGCCGTAAAGAAGGATAGCGATGGTCAAATCGCCGGCTAAGATGCTTTTGCCCGCATAGGTGGTAATAAGCATTCCCGGCGTCCTTGCCAAAACGGAAATCACCAAAAATCGAATGGGTTTCATGGGGGTAAAAGGGGCGACAAAAGCGAGAAAATCTTTGGGGACCACGGGAATCAAAAACAAAATAGCCGTCAGCGTCTCCGCCCTTTTGGCGTCCTCAAAAAAATGGAAGCGGTGGACGTCTTTTTCTTTAAACCGATTGAGCGCTTTTCTTCCAATCCGCTTAACCCCGTAATAAATGACGGTGGTTCCGATGAAAGCGCCGGCAAGGCAAAGCAAAGAACCGAAAAAGCCGCCGTAAAGCATCCCCGACGCCAGCTCTACCGGCTCTCCGGGTAAAAAAGCGACGGCGATCTGAATAGCCTGAAGCAGCACGATGGCGCAAGCACCGAACACTCCAAGGGAAGCGACAAATTCCCGCATTGCTTCGGCACGGTCTTCGCTTTTTAATACGGCAATGAGCTCCGGCCAGTATTGGATCAAAAAATAAACGATAATGGAAATAAATACGGCCGCGGCAGCATAGCCGCACACTTTGTAAACTGTCTCTTTTTTTTCCTTCATCTTTCTTTTTTGCCTCTTTAAATTTATGGGAAAACGGAGGGCGTCCCGCGAGAAAAATCTCTGCCGCTGCATTTGTGCATACAGATCTTGCAGACATTCTTCTTTAAGGCTTGTCCCCACAAAACAATTTACGATTGCGGCGGATTCCGGTCCGCATCTCCCCAAAACCGCCCGATTGGCGGCAAACGAAAGGCAATTCCTCCCTACGCTTATTGTAATTTTTTCAAGCCAAAAAGTCAATAGAAATCGAACTTTTGTTCCAAGTTTTTTCCTTACTTTTACAAAAGCCTTATGGATTATTCCCATTTTATTCATTTTTTTTCGAGAAAGCCGGACTTTCCTTTTGATTTGGGGCATGTTACAATAGAAAAAACGCCTGGAACGGAGGAAGGGCATGGAACCTCAATGGGAGACTTTATCGCCGGATCTTCGGATCGCGGTTTCTTTGGAGCATCGTTTCGGAACCGACGCGTTTTTGCTCAGCGATTTTTCTTTGGCAAAAAGACGGGACCGGGTTGTGGATTTGGGCGCGGGGTGTGGGATTATTCCCTTTTTAATATACAAAATGTATTGTCCGAAGATCATATACGGATTGGAGATTCAGCCTTCCGCTTTTTCTCTCTTTTCCGCTTCGGTTGAGGCATCGGGGCTGGAAGAAAAGGTGATTCCGGTGCTGGGGGATTTGCGGGAAAAGGTGCTTTCGCCGGACGCCTTCGATTTAGTGACCTGTAATCCTCCTTATCAAAGGGCGTCCCACGGGATCCATAGCCCCAACGGGGAACGGAGCGCCGCGAGACATGAGCTTTTGGCTACCATAGAGGATGTTTGCAAAGCGGCGGGAAGACTGTTAAAGACGGGAGGCCGCCTTTGCATCTGCCAGCGTCCCGAGCGCCTTTGCGACGCGATAGAGGCCATGCGGAAAGCGGGGATGGAACCCAAGCGCCTGCGGTTTGCCGCCAAGGAACCGGGGAAGGCGCCATGGCTGTTTTTGCTGGAAGGGAAGAAAGGGGCGTCGCCCTTTTTGCGGGTGGAGCCCACGTTATATCTGTATCAGGGCGAGGAATACACCCCGGAACTTTTGCAAATTTACCGAAAGGAGCAGCGGGATGAAGGGTAAGCTTTACGTTGTGGGAACTCCCATTGGAAATCTGGGGGATTTGTCGCCCCGGGGAGCGGAAATTTTAAGCCAGGTAGATTATATAGCCGCCGAGGATACCCGAGTTACGGTCAAGCTGTTGAATCATTTAGGGATCAAAAAGCCGCTCATCAGCTATTACGAACACAATTTGCGGGAAAAAGGAGAGCAACTGGTGGAAAAAATGGAGCAGGGCGCCAATATCGCGGTGGTCACCGACGCGGGGATGCCATGCATTTCGGATCCGGGGGAGGATTTAGTGCGGTTGGCGGCGGATCGGGGTATCGAAGTGGTCGTCGTCCCCGGTCCCAGCGCCGCCATTTCCGCGTTGGCGGTGAGCGGGCTTTCTACCTCCCGTTTCGCGTTTGAGGGATTTTTGTCGGTCAATCGGCCAAACCGTCTCGCCCATTTGGAGGAGATTCGAAATGATTCCCATACCCTGATCTTTTACGAGGCGCCCCATAAGCTTCGTCAAACCCTTTCCGACCTGTATTCGGTGTTGGGAGATCGGAGGATCTCCCTTTGCAGAGAACTTACCAAAATTTACGAAGAGGTCTTGCGTTTTTCCCTTTCCGAAGCGATCGCCTATTACCGGGAAAAAACGCCCAAAGGGGAGTATGTTCTTGTTGTAGAGGGCGCAAAACGGGAAACGCCCGGTTTTTCCTTCGAAGATGCGGTGGCGTTGGGACGGCGCTTTTTGGAGGAAGGGGACAAGCGTTCCGAAGCGGCGAGAAAAGCCGCCGCCCAGTCGGGGTTGAAAAAAAGCGAAATTTACAAAGCGCTGTTGGACGAGGAAAAGGGATAAAAATAAAAAATCGAGGAAACCGACATAGTTTCCTCGATTTTTCTATAGAAGGTCGATTATGAGTCTTTCATGCCGTCAAAATATTCCTTGAGTTTTTCCCCAAAGGTCTTTTTCTTTTGGCTTTGTTTTTCGGAAAGGGAATCCTCAAACGCCTTGAGTTTCTCTTTCTGCGCCTTGGTAAGGCTTTTGGGAACATCGACGGTGATGGTGATGTAATGGTCGCCCCGTCCTCTGTTATTGAGCCGCGGGACGCCTTTTCCCCGAAGTCGGAACGTGGTTCCCGGTTGGGTCCCTTCCGGTAAGGTGTACTCCACATTTCCATCGATGGTGGGGACTCTGAGAACATCGCCCAAGGCGGCTTGTGAAAAGCTTACGGGAATTTCACAGTAAATGTCCGCGTCCCGCCGCTTGAAGATGGGATGGGGACGCACGGAAATTAACACCAGAAGATCCCCTGACGGACCGCCGTGACTTCCGCTGTTGCCCTGGCCCCGAAGAGAGAGGGTCTGGCCGTCGTCGATACCGGCAGGAATGTGGATTTCAATGTTTTTGCTGGTCATTACAGCGCCGCTGCCGCCGCATTTTTTACACGGCGTTTCAATAATTTTTCCTTTTCCCTGACAGGCGTCACAGGTCCTTTGCGAATTGATGACGCCAAAGGGGGTGCGCTGGCTGACGCGAACGGTACCGCTGCCGCCGCAGGTGGGACATGTCTTAATGGCGGTACCTCCCGCAGCGCCCGTGCCGGCGCAATCCTTACAGGTTTCGCTGACGCGCACCGAAACGGTTTTTACCGCGCCTTTACAGGCTTCCTCAAAGGAAATGGTGAGCTGGATCCGAAGGTCACTGCCTCTTCGGGGCGCATTGGGATTTCTTCGAGTGCTTCCTCCGAAGCCGCCTCCGAAAAAGCCCTCGAAAATGTCTCCGATATCGCCCATATCAAAACCGGAAAATCCGGAGAATCCGTTTCCTCCTCCGCCGTAAGAAGGATCTACGCCGGCGTGGCCGAACTGGTCGTAGCGATCCCGCTTCTGTTTGTCAGAAAGAACCTCATAGGCCTCGTTGACCTCTTTGAAATGCTCTTCCGCTTCTTTGTCTCCGGGATTCAAATCGGGGTGATATTTTTTCGCCAGTTTCCGGTACGCTTTTTTAATCTCATCCTCGCTGCATCCCTTTTGCAGCCCGAGCACTTCGTAATAATCTCGTTTTTCTGCCAATGGCGTTACCTCCCACTATGGCGTTACCCGAAGGTATCCGCAGCCAGGTGGCTGCGGATACCGGGATAATGCATTAGATTTCCTTAAAGTCTGCGTCTACTACGTTCGGATCGGTATTGTCATTTCCGCCGTTGGGATCTACGTTGGGATTGGCGCCGGTCTGTCCCTGAGCAGCCTGAGCCTGGTAGAGTTTCTCCGATACCGCGTAGAACGCTTGCTGGAGGGCTTCTTGTTTTTGCTTAATCAGTTCGATGTCGCTGCCTTTGAGGGCTTCCTTCAGGTCGCTGATCTTTCTTTCCACATCGGCTTTTTCCTCGGCGGAAATCTTATCCCCGATTTCGCCCAGAGCCTTTTCGGTCTGGAAGACCATCTGGTCGGCGTTGTTGCGCAGATCCACCGCTTCTCTCGCCTTTTTATCCTCGGCGGCGAAGGCCTCCGCCTCTTTAACCGCCCGTTCCACATCTTCCTTACTCATATTGGTAGAGGAAGTGATGGTGATGTTTTGTTCTTTTCCGGTGCCAAGGTCTTTGGCGGAAACATGAACGATGCCGTTGGCGTCGATATCGAAGGTAACTTCAATCTGAGGTACGCCTCTGGGCGCGGCGGGAATTCCGTCTAACCGGAACATACCCATAGACTTGTTATCTTTGGCAAATTCTCTCTCGCCCTGCAAAACATGGACTTCAACCGAAGTCTGACCGTCCGCGGCGGTGGAGAAAATCTGGGATTTCTTGGTAGGAATGGTGGTGTTCCGCTCGATGATCTTGGTAAAGACGCCGCCTAAGGTTTCAATACCCAAAGACAACGGCGTAACATCCAACAGCAAGAGGCCCTTGACCTCGCCGCCTAAAACGCCGCCCTGAATGGCCGCTCCGATGGCGACGCATTCATCCGGGTTCAGGTTCTTGGAAGGCTCTTTGCCGGTGGCTTTCGCTACCGCTTCCTGTACCGCGGGGATTCTGGTAGAACCGCCCACCAAAAGTACCTTATCCAGATCGGAAGCGCTCAGTCCCGCGTCGGACAACGCCTGACGAACCGGGCCCATGGTGGCTTCCACCAGGTCAGCGGTGAGCTCGTTGAATTTTGCCCGATTCAAGGACATATCCAGGTGTTTGGGACCGGAAGCGTCCATGGTGATAAAGGGCAGGTTAATCTGGGTAGTGGTCACGCCGGAAAGCTCGATTTTCGCTTTTTCCGCCGCTTCCTTTAACCGCTGCATGGCCATCTTATCGTTTCTCAAATCAATGCCGGTGTCTTTTTTAAATTCATCCGCCATATAATCGATAATCCGCTGGTCAAAGTCATCGCCGCCTAACCGGTTGTTACCGGCGGTAGCCAAAACCTCCTGAACGCCTTCGCCCATCTCGATGATGGAGACATCGAAGGTGCCGCCGCCCAGGTCGTAAACCATAATCTTGCTGTCGCCCTGCTTATCCATACCGTAAGCCAAAGCAGCCGCAGTAGGTTCATTGATAATCCGTTTTACGTCCAAACCGGCGATTTTGCCTGCGTCCTTGGTCGCCTGACGCTGTGCGTCGGTAAAGTAAGCGGGAACGGTAATAACCGCCTCGGTGACTGGTTCGCCCAAATAGCTTTCCGCATCGGCTTTCAGCTTCTGCAGAATCATCGCGGAAATTTCCTGAGGGCTGTAAGATTTACCGTCAATGGTAACCTTGTAGTCGCTACCCATATGCCGCTTAATGGACAAAATGGTCCGTTCGGCGTTGGTGACCGCCTGGTGTTTCGCGTTTTGACCGACGATCCGCTCTCCCGCTTTGGTAAACGCGACAACGGAAGGAGTCGTCCGGTTTCCTTCCGGATTGGTAATTACAGTCGGCTCGCCGCCTTCCATAACGGCAACACAAGAATTCGTAGTACCCAAGTCAATACCAATAATTTTTCCCATAATCTATTCCTCCTAACAAACATTTCGTTTCAATCATTTTTTATGGATTGGCGACCGACACCATAGCGTGACGGATCACCTTATCGCCAATTTGATACCCCTTTTGCAATACAGCGGCGACGGTATTGGGTCCCATCTCCTCGTTTTCCACGGTAGAAACCGCGTAATGCAAGGCGGGGTCGAAGGGCTTTCCTTCGGCTTCGATCTCCGCGACTCCCATCTTGGCGAACGCCTCCTGGAAATTGCGGAAGATCATCTCCATCCCTTTTTTGAACTCCTCGTCGGCGCATTCCGCTTGCATCGCCCGTTCGAAATTGTCCAAGGTGGGCAGCCAATCGGAGATGCATTTGATTTTTGCGGTCAGCCCGATTTCTTCCTTTTCCTTTTGGGTGCGCTTTCTAAAGTTGTCAAATTCCGCGCGCTGACGCAAAAGAAGGTCGTTTAACTCGTCTATTTTCTGTTGCAGCTCGGAAAGAAGCGCGTCCTCTTTGGAAGCTTCCTCCTTCTCCTTTTCGCTGTCTATTTCTTCCTCCTCCGGCAAATCCTGCTTTTCTTGGATTTCTTTTTCTATGGATTCATCTTTTTTCTTTTCCATATTCGTTCCTTTCTACCGATTGGGATCGGATTTGGGGACGGAGGGCTTCCGCCCGACTTTCCCGGGTTTGCTTCTGTCCTCCTCGACGCCTTCCGTCATTAACCGGCTCACCGTTTCCGTCAAATACTCCACGTAAGGAATAATCCTTCCGTAATCTAACCGCATAGGTCCAAAAACCCCTAATGCTCCTAAAGGCCGTTCTCCCTGGTGGAATGAGGAAAAAATGAGACTGGAATTGGTGACAATAAAGCTTTCTTTATCATCGCCGAACACCACGTTGACGCCGGAAAAGGCGCTGTTTAATATTTCGTCCAGCTTTTCCTTTTGCTGAATTAACTGGGCCATATTTTGGAAAGGAATTTCTCCTTTGGCGAGAAGGCTTCGCTCGTTTTTGATCTCGATGTTCCGCTTTTTCAGTTTGCTGGAAATGTCGTAGACGCCGTACAAAAGCGGAGCCAAACCGACCGTATAGCTTCCCAGCGCCAGCCCCAATTCCACGATCCGCTCATCGGTGAGATCCTCGATTCGGGTCCCGGTTAAATTTTCCTTAATAAAGCGGGCGAAAAAGCCAATCTGCTCTTCCGTAAGATCAAATTCCAGCCGGCAGACCCTGTTTTCCACAGCGCCGCTGGAAGTAATCATAAGCAAGGCGTAAAGCCTTCTTCCTGCGGGAATAACCTCCACACGAGTAATAATGGAAAATTCCATCTGGTCCAGAGCACTTACAATGGCGCAGTCGGTAAGCTCCGCCAAAAGATCCGAGGCATTGGCGATCAGGGTCTTGGGGTTGAGATCCCCTCTTGTAATGGTGGAATCGATCCGTTCGCGATCCTCTTCGGAAAGAGGTTCTCGGGTCATTAAGTGAGAAATATAAAACCGATAGCCCTGGTAAGAAGGAACTCGCCCCGAAGAAATATGAGGCTGCTCCAAATATCCCATCTGCTCCAAAGCTGCCATATCGTTTCGGATGGTCGCACTGGAAATAGGGGTAGAGAGATTTAACGCGATCTCCTTGGAACCCACCGGTTCCCCGGTTTCGATATACCGTTCCACTATATATTTTAAGATCAGCAATCTTCGCTCATCGGGACTTTTCACGGTGAAGGATCCTTTCTTCTAATTTAGCACTCCATTACCTCGAGTGCTAAATACAATTTACCACGTCTTTGCGAGATTGTCAATAGGAAATTTAAAAAAAATAAAAAAATTTTTTGGCCGTTATCTTTGCAATTTTTGTTGAAGTTTATTGCAAATTCTGCTATAGTAGTATAGGAAAATTTTTTCGGTCTATCCTTTGAGTAAACGAAAAAGCGGAGTGGAATTATGGATATTTTTGAACGCATTTCCAATCAGTCCCGTAAGCTTTCCAAGGGCCAGCGGCGAATTGCGGAATATATTTCGGAGCATGCCGATAAGGCCGCTTTTATGACGGCGGCGAAATTGGGTGCTACGGTAGGAGTGAGCGAATCTACGGTGGTGCGCTTTGCCTACGAGCTTGGATTCGACGGGTATCCGGAGCTTTCCAAGGCGTTGCAGCAGGTGATCCGTAATCAGCTCACCTCGGTCCAGCGGATCGCTGTGACCAAAGAACGCATCGGAAAGGAGGATGTTCTTTCCAAGGTGCTGAGCTTTGACGCGGATAAGATCCGAAGAACGCTGGAGGAGACCTCGAGAGAGGATTTTAACGCGGCGGTATCGGCCATCTCCGAAGCGAAAAATATTTACATCATCGGAGATCGAAGCGCTTCGGCGTTAGCGCGGTTTTTGTTTTATTACCTGAATCTGATGCGGGAGAACGTCCATTTGATCCATTCCTCTTCTACCAGCGAACTGTATGAGCAGTTAGTGCGGATTGGAAAGGACGACGTTTTAATCGGTATTAGTTTTCCCAGGTATTCCAGCTTAACGGTCAAGGCGTTTGCCTTTGCCGCGAACGCGGGTGCAAAGGTGGCCGCTATTACCGACGGACCGTCGTCACCGCTGGCGCGGGACGCGTCCTTTTTGCTGGCGGCGAGAAGCGATATGACATCCTTCGTGGATTCCTTAGTGGCGCCTTTAAGTTTGATTAACGCCATTATCGTGGCGGTGGGGCTGCAAAAGCAAGAGCAGGTTACCGCTACCTTTAACCGGTTGGAGGAAATCTGGGCGGAATACCATGTTTACGAAAGCAGCGACCGGGACAGCTTAAAGCCATGAGCGAGCGTTACGACGGGATTATTGTGGGCGGCGGCGCCGCGGGGATGATGGCGGCGTATGCCGCCGGAGGAACCGGGAAGAAAATCCTCCTTTTGGAGCAAAACGACCGCCTTGGGAAAAAGCTTCTAATTACCGGAAAGGGTCGCTGTAATGTGACCAATCATAGCAGCGTCGAGGAGCATTTCGCCCATATCCCGGTGAACCCTAAATTTTTGTACGCCGCTTACCACGCCTTTTCCCCCGAAGACACCATCGCTTTTTTCGAAGCCAGAGGCGTGCCGTTAAAAACCGAGCGGGGAAAGCGGGTGTTTCCCGTTTCCGACCGGGCGAAGGATATCGCCGACGCGATGATCCGGACGGTAAAAGAAGCGGGGGTTTTGGTAAAAACCGCGAAAGTTTGCCATCTTATTATAGAAGACCAGCAGGTGCAGGGAGTCGAGACCGACCAGGGGAACTTTTACGGGGAAAAGGTGCTTCTTTGCTGCGGCGGAAAGTCCTATCCGCTCACCGGCTCCGACGGAAGCGGCTACCGGCTCGCCGAGGAGGCGGGACATACCGTGGTACCTTTGGTGCCGTCCCTTATCCCCATTTTGACCAAAGAATCCGATCCGAAAGAAATGCAAGGACTCTCCCTTCGAAACGTCACCCTTACCGCGAAGCATGGAAAAAAGGTGCTGTTTTCCGAGCTGGGAGAGATGCTGTTTACCCATTTCGGGGTGAGCGGCCCGTTGGTTCTTTCCGCTTCGGCCCATTTGAAGCGGCTCCCCTTGGAGGGATGCGTGCTTCAAATCGATTTGAAGCCGGGTCTTTCCGAAGAGAAGCTAAACGCCCGGATGCTGCGGGATCTGGATGAAAATAAAAATAAAAATATCGACCATATCCTTCCTCTTTTACTTCCCCGGAAGATGGTGCCGGTAATGCTTCGCCGGTGCGGCATTCCTTTCGATACCAAGGGAAACGCTTTGACCAAAGAGGAGCGGATGGCGCTGTTACGAAACATTAAATGCTTTTCCTTAACGCCTTTGGGTTTTCGTCCCATCGAAGAAGCGATCGTGACTTCGGGCGGGGTTTCGGTGAAAGAGATCAACCCCCGGAATTTGGAGTCCAAGCGGGTGCGCGGCCTTTATTTTGCCGGAGAGATCATTGACGTGGACGGATACACCGGCGGCTTTAATTTACAGATCGCATTTTCTACCGGGTATCTGGCGGGAAAAAGCCTTGGAGAATAAAAAAGAGACGGTTTTTACCGTCTCTTTTTTCTTACCGGATCCACTTTCCGTTTTGATCTACGTAATATCCGTCCGGGGTTTTTTGATTTCGGAGCATGGCGCCGTCACTGCCAAAATAGTAATAGCTGCCGTTATCGAAAAGCCAGCCGGTGAGCATATCTCCGGTGTCGTAAAAGTAATATTGCTTGCTGTTCCAGGTCAGCCATCCGGTGACGGTTTTGGCATTGCCGTCCAAATAATGCCAGCTTTGAACGTGGAAAAACCATTGGTTTCTCATCCCGCTTTCCCATGCGCCGTTTTCGTTGACGTAATAGCCGTCATCGGTAAAGGTATTGCTGGCCATGTGGCCGTCGTTTGCGAGATAGTACCATCTTCCGTCCCCATGTAAGACCCAGCGGTCTTTGACCATCGCGCCGGCGGCATTGTAGTAGTACCATTGACCGTTATACAGCCCGAACGCCGATGACGCCATTTTGCCGTTGGCGTAAAACTGATAGGTGACCCCGTCGATGACCGTCTGTCTGCCGGAGACCATACTGTAATCATCCAAAAGGTAAAACCATCCGTCATAGTTTTTATCCCAAAGCCATCCCTTGACCGCCGCGCCGTCGCTTCCAAAATAGTACCATTTATTATTTTGGAACAGCCATTGGTTGGTGATGGGCTTTCCGGTTTCGTCGTAATAATAGGCTTTTCCGTTTTCCTCGACCCAGCCCATCTTCTCGGACGGGGAAACCTCCGGGTAGTATTTCGCCACCGAATCCACTGCCTGCACGGCGATGGTCTCCCCGTAGGCGCCGGTGTAGCCGGTGAGGGTCTCCAAAGCGACCTTGTTCCCTTTACTATAGATGTAGGTCACAGTATGGGCGACCCTCGCGTCGGGCAACGTGTTATTTCCGGAGCCGATATAGGTCAGAGTGTCGGGGAACACCACCGTCGTGTTCCGAAGCTCGCACAGCGCGCCGCCGTTGACCGTTTTTAAGCCCCAGGGAAGCACCACCATCCCGTCGGAGATCTGCATCGAGTAGGCCTCCAGATATTTCACGTCGGGATGGAATTTCATAGAGGTCCCTTTCGGAGAGCGAAGAAGGCTCGAATAATCCTTACTGTATAATCCTCCTTCATAGGAAGCGTAGTAAGGGTTGTTTTCGCTCACCACAAAGGCTTTGGCGCTGATGGATGTGGTGATCCCGTTGTTGATGGCGCGAAATTGAACCTGATCCCCCAATACCAAAGTAGCGTCGTAGGATTCGGTAAAATCCATCCGGGTGATGCCGTCTCCGATGATTACCGTCTCCACGCCGTCGATCAAAAAGCCTAACCGCCAGCCCAAAGACGGCGAGCATTCCCCGTTTCCTTCGTAGGTCAGGGTCTTCGCATCCCGGTCCAGGGTATAGGAAAACCCGTCGCCAAAGGAACAGTGGGCGGTATCCACGATCCGGTCGAGACTTTGGATCAGGTCGGCGGAGCCGCCGCCTGGAAAATACCCGTTTCCCTTTAACTCCAGATGGTCGATCTGGTTTTCATACTTTGCCCAGGGAACGTTGTCTTCAAAATAGAAAAAGTCTACGTCGTTTCCATCCAATGTCAATGTCTTTTTTTCGGTGTCCACTGTCCAGGTGTAGGACAGTGCCCCGTCAAACGAAGTCTCAACGCCGCTGTATACCGCGGCAAACGCATCCTGATGCACGCCCACTGCCGCGAAAATACAAAAACACGCGGCGGACAGCATCATTTTCCATAATGCTTTCATTTTATGCTCCTTTCTATACTTCTCCCTTGCGAAACGCATCCATCATGGTGGATGTTAAACTCATATCCGAGGTGATAGGCGGGATCGCCTCTCGTTCAAACCATGTTCCCTCGGAAAGCTCCCCATCCACCAAAGTAACGGTAGGGTCCCCGTCCACTTCGGCGAAAAATCCCGCCAGCAGCGAGCGGGAAAAGCCCCACGGCTGGCTTTGGTAATAAGTAATGTTTTTTACCTTCAATCCGACTTCCTCGGCGACCTCCCGTTTGATGGTATCTTCAAAGGACTCCCCGATCTCGCAAAAACCTGCCACCAGCGCGTAACCTCCGGTGGTTCTTCCCGCGTACCGGGTGAGCAAAAGCCGGTTTTGATGGGTGATCCCCACAATGACCGCCGGAGAGATCTCCGGGTATTTGATATTGCCGCAAGCGGGGCAGATCAAATCCCGTTCCTTGGTGCCAAATTCCATTTTTGTCCCGCAGGCGCCGCAAAACCGGTTATGATGATACCAGTAACCGAGATGGTAGGCGGTAACGCCGCCGAAGGCCTCCCAAGGGGGAAGCTTTTGACGCAGCGCGAAGGTCCCCTCTAACGAAAAGGACTGGGGTCGGTTTTGTAAAGGTTCCGAAAGGAAAAAAGAGGTGCGGTGGACGGAAAAAAGGTACCGGGCGGTTTTGGGCCGGAGTATCCCGTCGGGAAAATCCCGTCGTCTGGGAAGCGAAAATCCGTCTTTCTCTTTTTTTAGCCACAGTTTATCCTCTTCCAAAACCAAAATAATGTCTTCGCTGGTTTCTTCCTTTTCGTAAAAAAACTCGCATCGGTATTCTCCGTCTCCGATTTGATGCAGCATACCATTTGCCTTCTTTCACAGTGTTAACGCAGATCATTCCTCCTTTGTGGAGGAGAAAAGCTGCTCTTTGGTGGTCATCAGCCCCTTTTCGTACCGGTCAATTTTTTTATCCAGCCAGGAAATGGACTCTTCAATATCCTCTTTCTTTCGAAGAAGAAGCCGCCGCTGTTCTAAAAGCAGCGCCTTTCGGGCGTCTACCGTTTCTTCTCCTTGGGAAAAAAGATTTACGTATTCAATCAACGCTTCGATTTGGACGCCGGCCTTTCGCATACATTTAATCAGTTCGATCCAACGGCAGGATGTTTCGTCGTAATTTCGAATCCCGCCGCCGGTTCTCGGTACCGACGGAATGAGCCCCACTCGTTCGTAATAGCGAAGGGTATCCGGAGAAAGGCCGTATTTTTCGCTTACCTCTTTGATGGTCAAAAAATCCCCCCCTTTTTCTTTCAGTATAGCATGGATCCTTGTTTTTAAAAGAAGGTTTCTTCCTTTTTGGCAGTTTTTACAAAAGCGGAGAAAATTCTTTGTGAAAAGCGCTTTCGACGGATGGAGGGGATGGGGTTTGCTTTCTCTTGACAGGAGAGGGAAAGTATGCTACACTGTAACCAAATTGAATGACAGCAAGGTTCCAACGATGCATATGATGCAGATTAGTAGATGAAAAGGGAATACGGTTCGAATCCGTAGCAACTACCATTACTGTGTCCGGTGTAATCGCAAGCAAAAGCCATTGCAGAAAGATCGCAGTTTCGATCTGTGAGAAGGTGCTTGTGAAAGGGAAACCCGCCGGAAGCCAGGAGACCTGCCTTGTTGATGAAACCGCATTCCTGGGTGAGAGAGACGGTGGGATAAAAGTTGTGCCTTTTTCTGCGATCTTTTGGCATGATGTTTTGTTTACCGCGCTTCCTTATCTTCGGATAGGGAAGCGTTTTTGCGTTCCAAAGGAGAAATGGACATGGAACATAGGGAAAAAGAGGAAAAGGCGATCCTTTTGTTGAAAAAGAAGGCGGAAGCGTTGGGGCGGCTTCCTCATCGGGGAGATTTCGAGGAAGATGAGGTTGTCTTTGTGAAGGCCTGCTTGGGACCGTGGCCCCGGGCGTTGGAAGCGGCGGGCTTGAAGGAGCCCAAGCTTACTTTTACCCCCGCCCAAAAAAAGAAGCGCAAAAATTATCGAAAAAAACGGAGTGGCGGCGCCCCTTCCCAGGAAAAATAGCCGCTTGAATTTGTCCGCATCACAAAGCTTACAGGTAGTTTGGTCGAAGGCAGCGACCTTTCTGAAGAGCTTGGGTGTTTGGTTATCTTCCTATCGAGAGCGTCCCCACCGGAATTAGGCAGCCGGTGGGGCGTTTTCGCTTTATAGCGGAAAAGATGAGTAATTGACTTTTTTTGCCGGTGACGGTATACTGAGGTTAGAAAACAAGATAGGAGGTCATTTTATGAAAACATTGCCGGTCGCGGTCCAGGTCTATTCGGTCCGGGACGACGCGGAAAGAGATTTTAAGGGCACCATGGAAAAGATCAGCGCCATGGGGTACCAGGGCGTGGAGTTAGCGGGACTTTATAACACCGCCCCCGAAGAAATTAAGGAAATTTGCGGCAAGCTGAATTTACAGGTTGTTTCCGCTCACATTCCTTTTCAGGATATGATTAAAGACATTCATATTCTCGATGCGTATAAGGCGGCGGGGTGTCGGTATATCGCGGTTCCTTATTTGGAAGAGGAGAATCGTCCCGGGACCGATGAATTTGCGGCCACCATGGACGAGATCGTTCGCATCGGAAAAGCCTGTAATGAGCGGGGAATGACCCTTCTTTACCATAACCATGACTTTGAGTTTGTAAAAATGGAAAACGGGGAGTACGGATTGGATTATCTGTATAGCCATATTCCCGCCGACATCCTTCAAACCGAGCTGGATACCTGCTGGATCAAAGTCGCGGGGGAGGATCCCGCCGCGTATGTGAGAAAATATAAGGGAAGAGCTCCTATTGTTCATTTGAAGGACTTTTATAAAGAGGGAAATCCTCAAAATATGTATGAACTGATTGGCATTGAGACCGAAAAGGTCAAAGAAGAGACGGGAATTTTCGAATTCCGTCCGGTGGGGCATGGACTCCAGGACATGCCTTCCATTTTGGAAGCGTCTTTGGAAGCGGGAAGCGAATGGGTCATTGTGGAACAGGATTCTTCGGTAGGCCGCACGCCTATGGAAGCGATCGAGATGAGCCGGGAGTATTTAAAGAGCTTAGGCTGGTAACAAAAAAGGATCCTGCAAAATGAAAAGGGAAAAACTGTTAACGGTTTTTCCCTTTTCATTGATCTATATTTTGAATATACCGGCATTTTGGGTAGTTGACACAGCCCCAAAAAGCTTTCCCAGCGTATTTTCCTTTTTGAGCAGTTCGAATCACCAGTTTTCCACCACATCGGGGACAAATCTTGTCGTTGATGGGATCGGGAAATGCCTGATACTTTTGGTAAATGGCCGTCACATGGGAAAATTTTTTGGCTATGTCCGGATTGGCCAAAGGAAATAGCTTGTCATACAAGACTTGGATCTTTTCGGGCGTTAAGAAAGCCTGAGATTGATTGGCTACACTTTGCACCTGATAGGAAAGTGCAAAGCGATAGATGACACGATGACCGGGACGTGATAAAGTAATTTGTTTGAGTGTACATCTGTCGCTAAATACCACAAAGGAAAAAAAGGGAATACTCTCATCCTGGAGATAAGCTTTCAACCATTGCACATGGATTTCATTTTGTATTACAGGATTAAAAAAACGGTTTTTCACGGATCTATCGTACCCCGCCGGGAGAGTTTGTGTCCAATATCGGTCGGTATCCTTTCCGAATATCCAACCTCCGTAATTTTTGGATTCGAACACATAGATACCAGATGAATGGATCATGATTACGTCGATTTCCGTAGTTTCTCCGTTTGGTTTTGGAATATAGCAGTTAAACAAAAATCGTTTGCTACCGGGCAAAGGTGTTAACGAAGAATAGATATAGTATTCACCGAGAGAGCCTTTATCCCAAACAATATGCCGAAAAGGGATTCGTGTTTGAATGAAATATTCGGTTTTTTGATAGCGAATTCGTTCGGATGTATGGATCAAAAAGAAGACAAGAATAAGGGGCAACAAAAGTAACAAAAGCATTTATTCACCCCTTTCCATAAAGCTTGTGCCGCCCGATGAAGACAGGCTGTCAAAAACAATAAAAGACCCCGCCTGACAGCCGGGCCTTTTATTCGAGAATCCATCGCATTATTCCGCCTGAGGAGCGTCTACAGGACAAACACCCGCGCAAGCGCCGCACTCGATGCAGGTAGCCGCGTCGATGACGTATTTGCCGTCGCCCTCGCTGATCGCTTCTACGGGGCATTCGCTGGAGCAAGCGCCGCAAGCGATGCAGTTATCGTTGATTACATAAGCCACGAAAAAACACCTCCTTTAAGAGTATACTTCATTGTAGCAAGAATTCTTTGAAAATGCAAGAGGAAAACGGAAACTTTCCCGAAAGAGAAGGTTTCCGTTTTTTGCATATTAGGGGATCCATCTTCCATCTGCGGCTAACACATAGCCGTCCACTACAGTATCGGCAAGCATCGCGCCGCTTTCATCAAAATAGTAATATTCTCCGCCGATTTTCTGCCATCCGGTGACCAAAATGCCAGTGGCGCCAATCCCCTGATAATACCAGTGACCGTCTACGAAAAACCAGCGATCCGCTTTGGAGCCGTCCTCATTAAAGTATACCCACCGATCGCTGCCTCCCCCTGGTTGATTTAAGAAAGGCTGGACCCATCCGGTCTGCATCACACCATAAGCATCAAAATATCGGGCAATATTATCCTCGGTAAAGTAAATATTGGTCAGCATATACGGATTCAGATAATAATAGTCTCCGTTCCACTCCAACAGCCCCACATATCTCCACCCGTTTTCATACAGATAGCACCATTCTCCTGTGGCGGGGATATAGTTCCAGCCCGCGGTAAGGGGCTTTCCATCCGGGCCGTTCAACGGGATGTCCTCGGAAGAGGAGACCGCTTTTCCCGCTACGGTGACGAGACTATCCACCATAAGGATATGGTCATCTTTGGCGCAAACCGGAACCCATGCCTTCTGCGCTTCGTCTACAGTCACGGTGGAGTCGATCAAAACAATGTCTTTTGCGTAAAGCGCGTATCCGTCGTCTGACGCTTCCACGTTTAAGGTGCTGTCGTCTACCAAAACAAAGCCGTCTTCGATTTGCAAACTATGGGGAGCCGTAAAAGACGCGCCGTTTCGAAGGACCAAAGAGGTAAGCTGGGTGTCGTTCGCCAAAACCTCGGCTCGTTTTATGGTAACGGTCGCGGGTATGGGCGGAGTCGAACGAAGACTCGTAGACAAAAAGTCCGTTTCCAGCCGCCCGCTTCCCGTTATGGTCATATCTCCAAAAGCATCCAGCCGGGTCACCTTGTTGTCGCCCATTAAGATAACGGTGGAATCTTTCGGCAGGTAGACCTGTTTATCCAGGGTTGCATTTTTTAGGGTAAGGGTCCGGCTGTCCGCGTCCCATTTCCACCCCTCGGTCCAATAACAGCTGTCGTCGCTCTCCAAGACCTGAGGGTCCCTGGAAGGAGAATTTCGGTAGAGGAAGAAGTCTTCCGGATTGCCGGAATCTTCCTCGGCAAAGGCCGGCATGGCGAAAACAAGACATGTAAACACGGTTGCAATTACGGTTGTTAACACATTTCTTTTCATTGCGAATCCCTCCTTACGTCGTGAAGGGATTTAGTTCGATTTCTCCGGTTCCCCGCCTCTTTTCGGCTTTTTGAGGAATCGAACGTCATCCCGGTGAACCAGAATCGGAGCGCCATCCGGGTTGGATTCTAACGAGACCTTTACCATGCCCGAAAGTAAATTGCTTTCTATTACGGTGCCGACGCCGGAAGGCGTTTTGACATAGGCGCCGTACTTCGGCGTAATGGAAAGAAGCTCCTCGTAACTTTCCTGCTCATATTTGAGACAGCACATCAGCCGTCCGCAGGTTCCGGAAATCTTGGTGGGGTTTAACGAAAGTCCCTGCTCCTTGGCCATTTTGATGGAGACTGGTTGAAAATCCCCCAAAAAGCTGGAACAGCAAAAGGGCCGTCCGCAGATTCCAAGACCTCCCAACATTTTCGCTTCGTCTCGGACGCCGATCTGCCGAAGCTCGATGCGGGTCCGAAAAACGCCGGCCAAATCCTTGACCAATTCTCTGAAATCCACCCTGCCGTCGGCGGTAAAATAAAAAAGGATCTTACTGCCGTCAAAGGTGTATTCCACATCGACTAAATTCATGTCCAGTTTATGCTTTTCAATTTTTTGCTGGCAGATTACCAACGCTTCTTTCTCTTTTTTTCGATTGTCCTCAATTTTTTTGAGATCCTCTTCGTCGGCAATCCGCAAAACCGGCTTTAACGGCGCGACAATCTGGCTTTCCGGAACCTGGCGGGGTTCAATCACCACTTCGCCGCATTCCAGGCCTCTGGCGGTTTCTACCACCGCCATATCTCCTTTTTGCGCTTGGGTATCGCCGGGGGAAAAATAATAGGTTTTTCCGTTGTTTTTAAATCGGATTCCGATAATTTCTACCATATTGAAACCTTTCTGTTGCTTTTTTAGCCCGCCACTGTGGAAAGGGCTCCGGCAAATCTTGCCGTGGATAGGCCGAGGGACGCGTTTTGCTTTAACCGGTCCATCGTTTCCTCACAGAGAAAATGGAGACGGGCAGCCGCCGTCTGCGATAAGGTGCTTCGCATCTTTTCGGACGCTTCTAACAGGGAGAGAGAATCGCGGTGTTCTGCGGCTGCGCAGGAAAGCCGGTCCAGATTCTCCAACAAAGTAAGAAAGCCATCCCGATCCCGCTCATACTCCGACAGGGTTTTCAGCAGGAAAAATTCCCCGCGGTCTAAGTGGAAAAATAAATTTTTCGTTTCCTCGAAGGCTTTTTGAACCTCTTCCTCACCCAGGTACCGGATGCTCCTTCCTAAATTTCCGCCCCCATAAAGCAGGGCGTTTTCCAATAACGCGGGAGCGGTACCTTCATATTGGCGAGCGAGATATTTTTCGGAAAGATAAAGCCCCGGTTCAAAAAGGGGCAGAACAAGACAACGGGAGGAAATGGTCTCCAAAAGCAGGGATCGATTTTCCGCAAGGAGCACGAAAACGGCGTAAGAAGGCGGCTCTTCCAACATTTTCAACAGCGCGTTCGCCGCCGTAAGCGTCATACTCTCCGCGTTTTCGATCAAAACCACCTTTTTTTCCGCCTCGTTGGGAAGTAAATATAAAAATTCTCTCAATGTCCGAATGGACTCGGCGGGGATGGCGTCTTTCCCCTCGGGCGGCCGCAAGATCAAAACGTCCGGGTGAATTTGCCGGTCTACTTTTTTACATGGGAGACACTCTCCGCATGGCCGATCCTCTCCCCGGCAAAGCAACGCGCGAATAAAGAGGTTCGCCAATGTGCGCTTCCCCACTCCTTTGGGACCGGTGAGTAAATAGGCGTGGCGCAAGGCGTTTTCGTCGCAAACCGCCCGGTAAAGGACCGTCTTTGCGGCCTCGTTTCCTAAAAAATCGGAAAATTTCATTAGATTTTCATAAACTGATCCACATCCAGCACGATGATGGTCGCACCGCCTACCGTTACTTCAATGGGCGTTGCCACATAAGTTTCCGGATTGGCATAACCGGTGGCGGGAATGAGCTGGGTGCGCTTTTTGGAATGCTCTCCAATTACGCCGATCGCCTTTTCTACTTTCTCTTCTTCCGTACAGACTAAAAAGGTGGTGTTGCCGGCCATTAAAAAGCTTCCCGTAGAAGCGAGCTTGGTCGCAAAAAATCCGCTCTTCATCAAAGCGTCGCCGACTTCGGAGCTGTCATCCCGATTGACAATAGCAATAATCAATTTCATAATAAGAAACCTCCTTTGAGACTGCTTTTACTTTTGCAATTCCAGTTTACCACATTTTTCAGAGAATTGCCACTGTTTTTTGTTCTTTCCGACTTTAGTTTCTTCTTTTTCCGGGACGAATGGTAGCCCCTTTTTCCCTCTTTGCATAGAATGAAAAGAAAGGAGGGAAATTTGATGCCGACGATTTATTTAAGCCCTTCGACACAGCAGGCCAATCTTTACGTGAACGGGGGGACAGAAGAATATTATATGAACTTAATCGCCGATGCCATGATACCGTATCTAAAGGCGTCGGGAATCGGATATGTGCGCAACACCCCCGACATGACGGCTTCCAGTTCCATTCGCGCGTCCAACGCCGGGAATTATGACCTTCATTTTGCGCTTCATTCCAACGCGGCGCCGGAGGGAATGTACGGAAAATATAGGGGTACGGATATTTACTATTATCCGGGGAGCGCCAAAGGAAAGCGGGCGGCGGACATTGTAGCGGAAAATTTAAAAAGTATTTATCCTTTGCCATCCAAAGTCCGGGCGGTTCCCACCACCGCTTTGGGAGAGGTGCGGCAAACCAAGGCGCCGTCGGTTTTTGTGGAATTAGCGTACCATGACAACTTAGAGGACGCCCTTTGGATCCAGCAAAACATCCAAAAGATTGCCGCGAATCTGGTGCTGTCCCTAACGGAATATTTCGGGATCCCGTTTATCGCCCCCACAACGGTGCGTACCGGTTATGTAGTCACTAGCTCCGGAGGGCTCAACATCCGCTCTCGCCCCACCACCGATTCTTCCATCAAAGGACGGATCCCCCGGGGGGAAAGCGTTACCGTTTACGGACAGACCGGCGATTGGTATGTGGTGGAACACAAGGGAATAATCGGTTATGTAAACCGCAATTATATCCGTTTTTAGAATAAGATTCCAAAAAACGGCCGATACTTTCTACTAAGAAAGGAGCGGATCCCATGGAGTCCCAAAAACCGGATCTCAGCGAAGAAGGGCTGCAAGTTTTTTTCGATTTTTCGAAAAAAGAAGAAGATACGTTTTTGGACGCTTTAACCGACGCAGTGCTCAAAATGCTCTGATCCTCTTTTCGAAGCGGGGAGAATCTGCTATACTAAAAGCGGTTCTCCCCTGTTTTTATATCTGAATGGGGAGAAAAAATGAATCAACCAAGAAAAGATCTCTATCGCACCGCCGCGTATATCCGGCTTTCGAAGGAAGACGGCGACAAAGAGGAAAGCGACAGCGTTTTTAACCAGAAAGCGCTGTTGAATCGGGTAATTGAGGAAAGCGAGGACCTTTTGCTCGCCGGAGACTATATCGACGACGGATATTCCGGCACCAATTTCGACCGTCCCGCTTTTCGAAAACTGGAACGGGATATTAAACGGGGAAAGATCGATTGCGTCATTGTCAAGGACCTTTCTCGGTTGGGGAGAAACTATATTGAAGCAGGACGGTATCTGGAGGAATTTTTTCCCGACTATGGGATCCGCTTCATTTCCGTTAACGACCATATTGACAGCCTAAAGGATCCCGACACGGCGGAAGGGCTCCTCGTTCCCTTTAAAAATCTTTTGAACGACGAGTACAGTAAGGACGTCTCCCGAAAGGTCCGGTCCGTTTTGGACGCCAAACGCCGAAACGGAGAGTTTATCGGATCCTTCCCCCCTTACGGTTATCAAAAATCCCCGGAAAATAAAAACCGGCTTATTGTCGATGAGGAAACCGCCGTAGTGGTGCGGGAAATTTTTTCGTTGTTTCTCTCGGGACATACCGTTCTCGGCATTACCAAAATGTTAAACCAGCGGGGTATTTTGCCTCCTTCCGCGAGAAGGGGGAAAAAAGGCGGAAGCTGGCACGAAAGCACGGTGCGGCGAATCTTAAAAAACCGCCTTTACCTGGGGGATATGGTCCAGGGAAAGCGGAAGGTAAAAAGTTATAAGCGAAAGACTTTAACGGAGGTGTCGGAGCAAGATTGGATTGTTGTGGAAGGGACGCATCAACCGATCATCGAACCGGCGGATTTTTTTGCGGCGCAGCGTTTGTTTCACACCGAGAGAAAGGCGCCGGACGGGGAGAGGATGGTGTCGCTGTTTTCCGGGTTACTTAAATGCGGCGACTGTAAAAGTAGTATGCACAAAAAACGGGTGCGGCAGCCTTATGGGGAGTATGTATACTATATTTGCGGCGGCTTTAAACGGAAAACGGGCTGTTCCAAGCACAGTATCCGGGAGGACAAGCTTTATAAAGCGGTTCTCGCCGCCATCAATCACCAGATCGCTTTAGCGCAAAGTCTGGATGAGGTTTTTTCGGCGGTAGACCGCTCTCGTCGGCTCCTTTTGGAAACACAGAATCGGGAGAAGAAAAAAGGGGCGCTGAAAAAGGAAATAAAACGTTTTTCATCGTTAATTGACGAGTTATATCCGGATTGGAAGGCAGGGGATATTACAAAGGAGGAATATCGCCGGTACAAAGCGGAATACGAGGAAAAACGAAAGGAAGCGGTCCTCCTTCTCGAGGAGCTCGAAAAGGAGGATTTGGAAATGCCGACCAATCCGTTTTTGGAAACGTTTCGGGAAACGGGAAGGCTTTTTGAGCTCAATCGCACCGTGCTGAATCGGTTGGTGGAGGAGATTGATGTTTATGAGGGCGGGAAAATCGTGATTCGGTTTCGATTCCATCAGCAAAGGGACGCTTTGCTGCAACGCCTTGGGGGAGAAAAAAATTCGGAGAGAGAAGAATAAGGAGGACAGCTATGGATGGGCAAACATCAAAAAAAATTATAGATGCTTACCGTAGACACAGCGCAACAATCTACAGGGTCTGTTTCGTATACCTTAAGAACAGGGCGGATACCGAGGATATGGTACAGAATACTTTTTTGAAGCTGATGGAGCATCCGAGGGAATTTGAAAGCGAAGCCCACGAAAAAGCATGGCTCATTACCGTGGCGGGGAATCTTTGCAAGGACTTTTTCCGCAAGGCGAGCCGACGGGACGTTTCGATAGATGAGGCGTACCATATCGGCGTCGAAGAGTCTGTGCCGGATGAGACGTTGCAGGTAATTTTATCCTTGCCGGAACATTACCGGGTATCGTTGTATCTATTTTACTACGAGGGATACTCCACCGCGGAGATCGCGTCGATGATGAAGAAAAAGGAAGGAACGGTGAGAAGCTATTTACATCGAGGAAGAGAGCTTTTGAAAAAAATGCTGGGAGGGGATTACGGTGAATAAAAACGATTTAAAGAAGGCTTTTGATGGCCTGACACCGTCAAAGGAAACCCTTTCCCGGATGGAAGCCTCTTTGAAGGAAAGAATTTCCCATTATCAAAAGCCAAAACGGAGAAAGGCTTTTTACGTTGCTCTTTCGGCTGCGGTCCTTTTGGCGGTATTGGTTTATCCGTCGGTAAAGCTATTTTCCGGCGGAATCGATACGGCATCCAACCAGACCGCTGAGAATATGTACAGCGCGGCGGGGACTTCTTCTTTTGCATCCATGGCGGAGGAAACGGAGTCCGGCCTTCGGGAGGATGCTGTGGAGGAATCGGAAAAACCCAAAGAAGATTTGACGTTGGAAAGTGCGATGCTTTCTTTTGGCGGCGATTTTGACGGAGAAGAGGAGTCGGCGTTTTCCGTGGTCTCTTATGAGGAACGGGAAGACGGGGAAGGCGTGCTTACGGTGGAGCTTACCGGAGAGGCGGAAGACGCGCAAGAGGAGTTAAAAGCGTTAGCGGAAACCGTTTTTTTAGAGGATCCTTCTCTTACCGCGCTTCGGATTGTTTGGACGGGGGAAGAAGCGATTGGGGAATACCTCTATGACGGCGTTTCTCTTGAGAAGGTAAACTGAAAAAATCGGAAAAAAAAGACCGGCGAACCGGTCAAAGAGCGAGAATGGCGGCTTCGATTCCTGAAATCAAGTGGGACAAAGGCAGAGAAAATGCGTTTTTGTCCTTGACCTGTTCCGGGATAAAGGGAACATGGATGAACCCGCATGGGATGTCCCGGTGGGTTTCCGTAAGGAAATGAAGGGTTCGGTACATTAAAAAATTGCAGACATAGGTTCCCGCCGTATTGGAGATGGCGGCGGGAAGCCCGGCGTCGGTGATTGCCTGCGCCATCTTTTTTATGGGGAGAGAGGAGAAGTAAGCGGCAGGTCCCAAGGGGTCAATAGGAAGATCTGAAGGACTGTCCCCGTCGTTATCGGGGCGGGATGCGTCCATAACGTTAATGGCGACCCGTTCGGGAGTAATGGCGGTGCGGCCGCCGGCCTGGCCCAGTAGTATGATCCCGTCCGGGTTCTGGGCTTCGATGATGGGGCGAAGGGTAGAAAACGCCCGGGAAAAAGATGTGGGGATTTCCGCTTTGATGAGGGTAAACGGACCGATGCGGTCCGGTAATCCCTTGACAGTTTCGTAAGAGGGGTTGATGGGTTCCCCGCCGAAGGGGGAAAATCCGGTAACGCAAAGCTTCATGGCTGCCTCCAAAAAAAGGGGGCGGTGGTTTCACCGCCCGGTCAAAACTATTTCGCGGCTTCGGCGATCTCTTTTAGCAGATCGATGATGCCGATGTGTTGGGGACATCTTCCTTCGCAAACGCCGCAGGCGAGACAATCGGTAAGGTCGCCGCCTTCTTTTTTAATCATCTCCAAGCGGCCTTTGAAGCCGTCCTTATTGGCGAAGATCTTATAGTTGTTGTAAGCGGCGATGTACGATGGAATTTTGATTCCCTGGGGACAGTTTTCGGTGCAGTACTTACAGTCGGTGCAGGGCACGGTGGGAGTGTTGTCCAAAATTTCGGTGACCTGCGCGATGACTTTTCTCTCCTCGTCGGTGAGAGGCTTAAAGTTTTTGACGGTGTTCAGGTTGTCCGTCATCTGCTCCTCGTTGGACATACCGCTCAACACGGTGATGACCCCATCCAAAGAAGCGGCGAACCGAATCGCCCAGGACGCCACCGACGCGTCGGGATTGGCGCTCTTGAAGATGCTTTGTACCTTTTCGGACATCAGCGCCAGGCTTCCGCCCTTGACCGGCTCCATGATGACCACCGATTTGCCGTGCTTTCTTGCCGTTTCATAGCAAAGTCTCGATTGGACGCTGTCGCTTTCCCAGTCGGCGTAGTTGATCTGAAGCTGAACGAATTCTACCTCCGGATGTTTGGTGAGCAGCTCGTCCAGATGGGCGGCGGTGTCATGGTAACTAAAACCGATGTGACGGGCGAGGCCCCTTTCCTTGATGCTCTTTAGAAAATCGAATCCGCCCAGTTTCTCGGTTTTTTCAATTTGGTCGCCGCTTAAGTTATGAAGCAGGTAAAAATCGAAATATCCCGCGCCGGTACGGGTAAGTTGTTCCTCAAAGCGAACCTCGTAATCCGCCGTTTCGTTAATGGTCCAAAGAGGCATTTTGGTAGCGAGGTAGAACTGATCCCTCGGATACCGGTCCACAACCGCCTCTTTGACGGCGCCTTCGCTTTTCCCGTCTAAGTATCCGTAGGCGGTATCGAAATAGCGAAACCCTTTTTCCATAAAGGCGTCGACCATCTTTTTGAACTGGGGCATATCGATTGCACCGTCTTTCATAGGAAGACGCATGCATCCAAATCCCAGCTTCGGAATGGATTCGCCTAAGTAACGTTCGCTCATACTGTTTCCTCCTTTAACTTCCGTTTGCGCTCAAAGAGCGGAGTAGTAACCAAACAGAGTTGGTATACTGTGGTTTCATTATACACGATTTTTTTCAGTTGCGCAATAGAAAAAAGGATTTCCCTTTTTTGGCGAAAACAGGGAAATGTTTCAGAAAGGAGTCTTCAAAATGAAAAAGACCTATACTTTGCTGACAGCAGCGATATGCTTTTGCGTGTTTTTATCATCCTGCGGCGCCAAGACGGACAGCGAATTCAATCAATCATCCTCTTCGGTGGCAATGACAGGGGAATCCTTTGACCTTGATAGTGCGACAGCAGAACTTACGGAAGACGCCTCGGGTCTTGCGGATATGGGCACCGGCGGCGTTTCCGGTGAGGAACTGCTCCAAAGCCAGAAAATTATCC
Source organism: uncultured Clostridia bacterium (assembly GCA_944387915.1). Taxonomy (GTDB): domain Bacteria; phylum Bacillota; class Clostridia; order Oscillospirales; family Ruminococcaceae; genus CALXGT01. Next base: position 19,675 of record CALXGT010000046.1, on the reverse strand, counting down.
GCAATTTCGATTACCAGGTGGAGACTTTGGAATTTGAAGAGGCGGTGGCGAAGTTAGAACAGCTTTGCGAGGAATGGGGCGGCTATATCGAAAGCTCCAGCGTCAGCGGAAGCGGCATTCGCCAGATTTCCTCCCGGTACGCGGATTACACCCTTCGCGTCCCCCAAGAATCCATCCCGGATATGGAAAACGGGATGCCGTCGATAGGCACCATTACCTATCAGGACAGTTCTCTGCAAAACATTACTGCCGCTTATTATGATGTGGAGAGCCGGCTTAAGAGCCTTCGTACCCAGGAAGAGCGGTTGTTGGCGCTTTTGGAGCAAAGCGGGAGCCTTTCGGAGATCATCGAGTTGGAAAACGCGCTGGCCCAGGTCACCTACGAGATCGAAAGCTATACATCCACCCTCAAACAGTACGATAATTTAGTGGATTTCAGCACCGTTACCGTTCACCTTAGGGAGGTGCTGGAATACTCCGATCCCAGCGAGGCGCCGAGAACCCTGGGCGAACGGATTCAAAACCAGTTTACATCCTCTCTGCGGGGATTGGGACACTTTTTTGAAAATGTCATAGTATTCTTTACCGGCAATTCTCCGGTATTGATCCTTTTGGCGCTGGTGGTAGTGGGAATCGTTTGGCTTTGGAAAAAGCGGCGTCGCTCGAAAAAAGCGGCGAAACGAGAGGAAAATCCTTTTGAGCAGCCGCCCCAGCAGGAAGAATAAAAAACGGAAGATGAAAACAGCGTCCTTTGGGGCGCTGTTTCTTTTTAGAAAGGAAAGAAAAGAGGAATGAAGGAGGTTTCGTCGAATTTTCTCCTTTTTTAGAAAATGATTCGTGTTTCAGGGACAAACCATACATAAATTTCAATTAAATTCTTACAAATCGCTTCATTGATTTCGATTAATAATTATGTTATAATTGACATGATTTTTATGCGTTTTTTTATTTTTTGTCGGCTTTCGGAGCGTTGTTATTTTTGCGGTAAAGCCGGCGTTTTTCGGGCAAGATAACAGTAAAAGCCGGCGCTGCCGGAGAAACCTGTTTCTTTATGCGCTTTTTGCGGGTAAAGGAAGAGAAGCGAGGTGAAAATATGGCAATAGATGTGCTGAATGCCGTTTCCAAAGCGGAACAAAGAGCAAAAGAAATTGTTATGGAAGCAAAAACTTTTTCGGATCAGCGGATCGCGCAGGCGAAAAAAGAAGGGGAAGCGCTCTATTTTTCTCGCGTCGAGGAAGCCAAAAAGAAAGCGCGGCAAATGTTGACGGAAGCGGGCGAAAAGGAAAAAGAGTGGAAGGAAACCGCCCTTTCCGCCGCCGAGAAGAAGGCGGAAGCGCTCGCGTCGGAAAGTCAAAAAAAAGTACCGGAGGCGATTCGGGCGGTTGTGGATCGAATCCGACAAACTACGAAGGAGAGGTGACGGTTATCCATGGCTGTGGTTCGTATGCAGCGGGTCACTGTTTTGGCGCTGTTAAAAAACCGCAAAGGGATTTTGGAAGCGCTCCAGCGGACGGGAGCGGTGGACGTTACCGATCTTCCTGTATCGGACGATGCTTTTGAGAAGGCGCCGATGCTGGAAAGCCGGGCGTCGTTTAAGCGAAGCGTCGCCAATGCGGAACAGGCGTTAAATATTTTAAACGATTATTGTGGAAAGGACACGAATTTTCTTTCCGCTTTCGCGGGAAGAAAACCTTTGTCTGTAAACGATTATGAAATTTTTATTGATGAGCGGTCGGAAATGATGCAGTCCGCTTACCGGATTATTTCCATGGACAAGCGGGTTTCGGAAATCAAGGGCGAGATCCTTAAAAAACGCGGGGAGCAGATTGCCCTTCGGCCGTGGGTTTCCCTTCCGGTTCCCACCGATTTTTCCGGTACGGCTTCTACAGATTGCTTTATCGGGAGCGCCCAGGGCGAGATCCCTTTGCATGAGATTGTGGCACAAGTTGCAGAGAAGGCGGGAGACAAAGGAACCGGCGTAGATATTAGCTGCGTCTCCGCTTCCAAAACCCAAACCTGTATTTTCGCTGTTTTCCTGAAAGAAGATAAGAAATTATACACCGACATTTTTGCGGAGCTTAGTTTTTCTCCTCCGGCGGTAAAAACCTCTATTCCTCCGAGCGAATTGATTTTGCAGTACGATGAGGAGATTCAAAATTCGGAGCGGGAAATTGAAAAACTTTCCAAAGAGATTCGAACTTACGCGGGCGTTCGCAACGCGATGCGCTTTATGATCGATTACTACACCATGCGGGATGAGAAATATGAAGTGATCGGAAAGCTCCTTCAATCTCCCCATGCCTTTGTGCTTACGGGGTACCTTCCGGCGGGCGAAGAAGAGGCTTTAAAGCATGCGCTTCGAAATTATGAAGCATATCTTCAGTTTGATGCGCCGGGAGAAGAGGAAGAGACGCCGGTACTGCTGAAAAATAACGCGTTTGCGGAACCGGTGGAAAGCGTGGTGGAATCTTACGCCCTTCCCGCCAAGGGGGAAATCGACCCAACCAGCGCGACGGCTTGTTTTTACTATTTCCTGTTTGGCCTTATGCTGTCGGATGCCGGGTATGGCGCGCTTATGGTATTGGCTTGTGGGGGCGCGCTGCTGAAATTCAAAAATATGGAACGCTCTATGAAAAAGAGTTTAAAAATGTTTTTGTATTGCGGCATCTCCACTACCTTTTGGGGATTGATGTTCGGATCCTTTTTCGGCGACGTGATCCAGGTCGTTTCCCGCACCTTTTTCGGACAGGAGGTTGCGTTCAAGCCAATTTGGTTCGAGCCGGTGAAGGATCCCATGCGGATGCTGATGTTCGCTTTTGCCGTGGGTATTGTTCATATCTTTACCGGATTGGCGCTAAAGCTGTACTCGGCTTTGAAACATCGGGACTATGGAACCGCGCTATACGATGTGGGCTTTTGGTATCTGCTTTTGGTGGGATTGCTGATTTTACTTTGCCAAAGCAGCTTGTTTGCCGATATTTCGGGCATGACCATGACGTTCCCCGCTTTCGTGTCTGCTTTGGCCGTAGGAATGGCGGCGATCGGCGCGGTGGGAATTTTGTTCACCGGGGGAAGAGAGTCAAAAAATCCGGTGAAGCGGCTGCTAAAAGGAGCGTATGCCTTATATGGCGTCACCAGTTATTTAAGCGACGTTCTTTCTTATTCCCGTCTTTTGGCTTTAGGCTTGGCCACCGGAATTATTGCTACCGTTGTCAATCAAATGGGCAGTATGATGGGCGGCGGGATTGCCGGGGCGATCATTTTTGTCGTTGTCTTTGTCGTAGGCCACAGTATCAATTTCAGCATCAACCTTTTAGGGGCTTACGTGCATACCAACCGTCTCCAGTTTGCGGAATTTTTCGGGAAATTCTACGAAGGCGGCGGGCGGAAATTTAATCCTTTTGGCATCCACACCAAATACTATCAAATCAGGGAGGATCAGTGATTATGGAAAATTTAGGAATTGCGTTTGCACTGTTGGGAGCGGCCTTCGCGGCATTTATGGCGGGAATCGGCTCCGCGATCGGCGTTGGTAAAAGCGGCGAAGCGGCAGCAGGCGTCTTAACCGAAGAACCTTCTTTATTTAGCAAGGTGCTGATTTTGCAGCTCTTACCCGGTACCCAGGGTATTTACGGCCTTTTGATCGCCTTTGTTTGTATGTCCCAAATCGGCGTTTTGGGCGGCGATCCCAATCTTTCGTTGGCTAAGGGGCTTTTGTATTTTGCCGCTTGTCTCCCGATTGGAGCGGTGGGCCTTTATTCCGCCATCAGCCAGGGTAAAGCGTCGGTGGCGTCCATTGGACTTCTTGCCCGGCGTCCCGATCAATTTGGTAAAGCGATGATTATTCCTGTTATGGTTGAAACGTATGCGATTTTAGCGTTGTTAATTTCTATTTTAGCGATTTCCGGTATTGGCGGCCTTGCTGTTTAAGCTTTTCTTTCAATAAAAGATTGGAAAGAAAGGGGTGCGAAATTAGGGTATGAGTCAACTGGAACAGATATTAAACCATATTACCGGAGAAGCGTCCGCTGAGGCGGCGGCGCTTCAACGGAAAGGGGAAGAAGAAGCCGCGGCCATTTTGTCCCAATATCAAAGCAAAGCGGAAAAGGAAGTAAAAGAGATTTTATCTCGCGCTAAAACGGAATCGGATCATATTCTTGAACGGGCCAAGAGCGCGGCGGCGTTAAACGAGCGCCAACTCCTTTTGAAAACGAGGCAAGAAATCCTTTCCAAAGTGACCAATAAAGCGCTTGAGGAGATGCGTGCGCTGCCTGACGACGCGTATTTTTCCCTACTGTTGGTTTTGGCCAAAAATTACGCTTTTCCCGAAGCGGGAGAGATGATTCTCAGTCCCGAAGACAAAAAGCGACTTCCCTTAGATTTTTCTGAGCGTCTGCGCGAAGCCCTTTCGGAAAAAGAGGGCGCTTCTTTGACAATTTCCGAAAAGACCGCAAACACCGGCGGCGGGTTCGTCCTTGCGTATGGAAATATTGAGGAGAACTGTACCTTCGGCGCCTTATTCGAAGAAAAGGCGGACCTTCTCTCCGACGCGGCATACCAGGTGTTGTTTGGATAGTTTATTTTAAAAAAGGGGGCCTGACTGTGGCGGAACAGGAATATATTTACGGTGTGGCTCGGGTTCGCGCGAAGGAAATGTCTTTGTTGAACAATCAGGCGATCGAACAGCTGATTAGCGCGCAAAACGACGATGGTGTCCGCATGTTGGAAGAACGGGGCTGGGAAAGTAAGGAGACGGTCGAGGAACTGATCGCGGCGGAACGCGCCAGAATGTGGAAGTTTATCGGAGAAATTGTGGACGATCTTTCCGTTTTCGACGTCTTTTTATATAAAAACGATTTTCACAATTTGAAAGCGGCCATTAAAATGATTTGCGGCGGCGTCCGAAGAGAGCATGTTTTGATTGATAACGGCGCGATCAGCCGAATCTCTCCAGAGAAAATTTTAAAATGCTGTGAGGAAGGGGATTTTTCATCCCTTCCGGAAAATATGCGGGATGCGGCGCGCAAGGCGTATACCGTCTATCTGGAGACTTCTGACAGCCAGCTTTCCGATATGCTCATCGACAAGGCGGCGTTAGAGGCGATTGTTGCGGCAGGAGATGCGTCAAACAGCGAGGTGATCCGGGATTACGCCGAATTGGTTTGCGCTACTTCCGATATTAAGACCGCGCTTCGTTGCGCCGCGTTAAAAAAACCAGTTTCTTTTATACGCGAGGTTCTTGCGCGCTGTAAAACGGTGAATGCGGAAAATTTGGCGAAAGCGGCAGCAGCTTCGGTGGACGCAGTCTACCAGTACTTGGAGAAGACGGAGTATGGGCAGGCGGTAGATATCGCAAAAACATCTTTTTCCGCGTTTGAGCGATGGTGCGATGATTTATTGACAGAAAAAATTCGTCCGCAAAAATATCGTTCCTTTACCGTGGGACCGATTGCCGCTTATATCCTGGCGAAAGAAAATGAATTAAAAACTGTCCGGGTCATTTTGCTGTGCAAAAAAAATCAGATTCCGGAAGAGAAAATACGGGAGAGAGTGAGGGTGATGTATGTATAAAGCTTGCGTATTCGGCGACTACGACAGTATTTACGGCTTTTCCGCCGTGGGGCTTGACATCTACCCTGTCACTCCCGAAACCGCTGAAGAAGAATTTCAAAAGGTCTGCCGGGCGGAGTATGCGGTGATCTATATGACGGAGTATTATATGGCGCTTTTGAAAGAAGAGACGGAAGCCTGTGAACAAAAGCTGTTGCCGGCGGTGGTTCCCATTCCCGGAATTTTCGGAAATACCGGCGACGGAATCCGTCGGGTGAAGCGAATGGTGGAGCAGGCGGTAGGATCCGATATTATCTTCGGCAGTGAATATTAAGGAAGCAGGGTGAAAAAAATGAGCAATGGCACGATCAAAAAAGTCGCCGGCCCTCTGGTCATCGCCGAAGGGATGCGGGACGCCAATATGTTTGACGTAGTAAGAGTATCAAAGCAGCGTTTGATCGGGGAAATTATCGAAATTCATGGCGACCAGGCGTCGATTCAGGTCTATGAGGAAACCTCCGGACTGAAGCCGGGAGAACCGGTGGAATCCACCATGGCGCCGTTGAGCGTAGAGCTTGGACCGGGACTGATCGGGAGTATTTTCGACGGAATTCAACGTCCCCTTGAGGAAATTATGGCCATCAGCGGTCCCAACCTTCACCGGGGCGTAGAGGTCCCCTCCCTAAAGCGGGAAACCGTTTGGCATTTTACCCCCTTAAAACAGGCGGGAGATACGGTGGAAGGCGGAGACATTATTGGTACCGTCCAGGAGACGCCGGTGGTGCTCCATAAGATTATGGTCCCAAACGGCCTTCGCGGAACGCTTATTTCCATCAGCGAAGGGGATTACACCATCGAGGGGACGGTGGCTATAATCAAGACGGAAGAGGGAAAAGAAGAAGCCCTTTCGTTAATGCAGAAATGGCCGGTTCGCGTGGGTCGTCCTTATAAAGAGAAGCTTTCTCCGGATGTTCCTTTGGTAACGGGCCAGCGGGTTATTGATACCCTCTTCCCCATTGCGAAAGGCGGCGTCGCGGCGGTTCCCGGCCCCTTCGGTTCGGGCAAAACGGTGATCCAGCATCAGCTCGCCAAATGGGCGGAGGCGGATATTGTCGTCTATATCGGCTGCGGCGAACGGGGAAACGAAATGACCGACGTATTAAACGAGTTTCCCGAACTGAAAGACCCGAAAACCGGATATTCTTTGATGGAGCGGACGGTTTTGATCGCCAATACCTCGGATATGCCGGTAGCGGCCCGGGAAGCGTCTATCTATACCGGAATCACCATCGCCGAATATTTTAGGGATATGGGGTATTCGGTGGCGCTCATGGCGGATTCCACCTCCCGTTGGGCGGAAGCGTTAAGAGAGATGAGCGGCCGGTTGGAAGAGATGCCCGGTGAAGAAGGATATCCCGCTTACCTGGGAAGCCGTCTGGCTCAGTTTTACGAGCGGGCAGGTCGAGTTATCGCCCCCGGATCGGAGGGGAGAGAAGGCTATCTTTCGGTCATCGGCGCGGTTTCTCCGGCGGGCGGCGATATCTCCGAACCGGTTGCCCAGGCGACCTTGCGTATCGTCAAGGTGTTCTGGAGCTTGGATTCGGCGTTAGCGTATCAACGGCATTTCCCGGCGATCAACTGGCTCACCAGCTACTCTTTGTATGTGGACACCATGGCCAAATGGTTTAACGAAAATGTTGGGGATGACTGGATGGAGCTTCGCAATCGGATGATGGGACTGCTCCAGGATGAAGCGGAACTGGACGAGATTGTGAAGCTGGTAGGTATGGACGCTTTAAGCGCGCCCGACCGGTTAAAATTAGAGGCCGCTCGTTCTATTCGCGAGGACTTCCTTCACCAGGATTCCTTTCATGAGATCGATACCTATACGCCTTTGGAAAAGCAACGAATGATGATGGAACTGGTTATGGATTTCTACGATACCGGCGTTTCCGCTTTGGAACAGGGCGTCAACGTGGAGAAAATTTTGTCCCTGCCGGTGAGAGAGCAGATTGGTCGGTATAAGTATACGCCAAATGAGAATTTAAAATCGGTTTACGATGAAGTAACTTATGCGCTGAAAGAGCAGGTCAACGCTCTGATTGCAAAGGAGGAAAGGTAAATGCCGAAGGAATATCGCACCATACAGGAAATTGCCGGTCCTTTGATGTTGGTCAGAGGGGTTACCGATGTTGCGTATGATGAACTTGGAGAAATTGAGCTTGCAAACGGGGAAAAGCGCCGCTGTAAGGTCTTGGAAATTGACGGGGGAAACGCGTTGGTTCAGCTTTTCGAAGCCTCTACCGGTATTAACCTTTCCGACAGCAAGGTCCGGTTCACCGGACGGAGCATGGAGCTTGGCGTGAGCGAGGATATGCTCAGCCGGGTATTCGACGGACTGGGCCGTCCTATCGATGGGGGACCGGAAATTTTGCCGGAAAAACGGGTGGACGTGAACGGGCTTCCTATGAATCCCGCCGCCCGCAACTATCCCCAGGAGTTTATCCAAACGGGAATCTCCGCTATCGATGGGTTAAATACCTTAGTACGGGGACAAAAGCTTCCCATCTTTTCCGCCAGCGGTCTTCCCCATGCCCAGCTTGCGGCGCAGATCGCGAGACAGGCGAAGGTATTAGGGAGCAATGAGCCCTTCGCCGTAGTATTCGCCGCCATGGGCATTACCTTTGAGGAATCCAACTTCTTTGTGGAAAGCTTTAAAGAAACCGGCGCCATCGACCGGACGGTATTGTTTATCAATTTGGCTAACGACCCGGCGGTAGAGCGAATCGCTACCCCTCGTATGGCATTGACGGCGGCGGAATATCTGGCTTTCGAGAAAAACATGCATGTTTTGGTGATTTTAACCGACATCACCAATTACGCGGACGCGTTAAGAGAGGTTTCCGCGGCGAGAAAAGAGGTCCCCGGCCGAAGAGGATATCCGGGATATATGTATACCGACTTAGCCTCTTTGTACGAGCGGGCGGGACGGCAGCGGGGAAAAGCGGGTTCCATCACCATGATCCCCATTTTGACCATGCCCGAAGACGATAAGACTCATCCCATTCCCGACCTTACCGGGTATATTACCGAAGGGCAGATCATTTTAAGCCGGGAACTGTACCGGAAAAATATTGCCCCTCCCATCGACGTTTTGCCTTCTTTGTCCCGGTTAAAGGACAAAGGGATCGGCGAAGGAAAAACGAGGGCGGATCATGCCAATACCATGAACCAGCTGTTTGCCGCTTACGCGAGAGGAAAAGAGGCCAAGGAGCTGATGGTGGTTTTGGGAGAAGCGGCGCTTACCGATATCGATAAGCTGTATGCCAAATTTTCCGACGCTTTTGAAAGCGAGTATGTGTCTCAAGGTTACAACAACAACCGGGACATTGAGGAGACGCTGAATTTGGGATGGAAGCTTCTCTCGATTTTGCCCCGTTCCGAATTAAAGCGAATCAAAGATGAGTTTTTGGACGAGTATTACCAGGATTAAGGAAGGGGGAGAAGCGTTTTGGCAACGACCCATGTAAATCCTACCCGGATGGAGCTGACCCGACTGAAGAAAAAACTGACCACGGCGATGCGGGGGCATAAACTGTTAAAAGATAAACGGGATGAGCTGATGCGCCAGTTTTTGGATCTGGTAAGGGAAAATAAAGCGCTGAGAGAAAAGGTGGAAGCGGCGATCTTGGCTTCCGGTCAAAATTTTGTTTTAGCCAGAGCCGGCATGACCGACGAAGAGGTCAATCTGGCGATGCTTTCTCCCAAACAGGAAATTTTGATCGACGAGAAAGAACGAAACGTGATGAGCGTCAACGTTCCGGTTTTTGAGTTTCAAACCAAAAGCAACGACAGCGGCGATATTTTTCCCTACGGCTTCGCCTTTACTTCCGCGGATCTGGACGACGCGGTGCGGTCATTAAACGATATTTTGCCGGATATGCTTCGGCTGGCGGAGGTCGAGAAGTCTTGCCTTTTAATGTCGGCGGAGATCGAAAAGACGAGACGCCGGGTGAACGCGTTAGAGCATGTCGTCATTCCGGAGACCGAGGAAAATATCAAGTATATCACCATGAAACTGGACGAAAACGAGCGTTCCACCCAAATTCGCTTGATGAAGGTAAAGGATATGATGCTGGCAAAAGCCCATCATTACGAAACGATATAAAAAAAGCCTGCATATGCAGGCTTTTTTCATATCTCTTTTTTTAGGATCAGCTCATAGGGCTCATTTTGCGGAAAAAAGCCGCCGGCGATTTCATAACCTAACTTTTGGTAAAAAAACCGGGCGGATTCCTCCGATGAAGTCGACGTCATAACGAAGGCGTACCCCAAAGCGCCCATTTCCTTTTCCCAATATTTGACCAGCGCCTTTCCGAAGCCTCTTCTTCGATAGGCCGTTTTCAGATACAGCATATTCATAAACGGTGTATTGTCCCAAAACAGGTTGTACCGCAAAAAGCCAGCCATACATCCGTCCTCCTCGGCAACATACACCCGCCCCATAGCAATGCTCCTTTTAAGCTCGGAAAGGCAAATGTGCCGGTCGTACTCGGCCATTTTTTCCGCGTCTTTTACCGCGGCGGTTCGTATTTCCATACCAGTTCTCCTTTCTTTGCCTTCAGTATACCAAATCCTTTGAAAAACGGCAACCAATCCGAAACGCATTCGGTTTTGCTGCCAAAAGAATTAAGTAACTTGCCTAAATTCAAAATCGAAGAAAATAAAAAATTGTCCTATGCTTAAAAAAATGGTGGGTGTTTCCAAGGAAAGATTATGTTACAATAATTTACAGAAGCATTGCGCTTTGAAAACAATAGAAAGGAAAAAAGGACTATGGATTACAATTTCTTAAAGCAGAAACCTTTTTATCTGAACGACGACCAGATCGCTTGGGTGGATGAAACCATCAAAAGCATGAGCGACAACGACAAGATCGGCCAGCTCTTTTTATTTAACAGCCCGGCGAATGAGACTGCTGAGGAGCATCTGGCGAAATTGGATGCCATCGGCTTGAAGCCCTCCGGTTTCCTACTGCGGGGCGCCGTTTCTAAGGAGATCCGGAAGAAGATCGAAGCGCTGCAAAATCATTACGATATTCCTCTGTTCATTGCGGGAGACTTGGACCGGGGCGCCAGCAATATGATTATGGACGGTACCGCCTGCGGCCACCAGATGGAGATCGGCGCTACCGGGGATCCCGAGCTTGCGTATCAAACCGGTTTGATCTGCGCGAAGGAGTGCGCGGCGGTAGGTGCGAACTGGAATTATGGCCCGGTTATCGACATCGATTTTAACCCCCATAACCCCATTACCAACGTTCGCTCCTTCGGCTCCAATCCGGACAACGTGCTGAAATTTGCCCGCCGCATTGCCCAGGGTATGCGGGACGGCGGCTTGATCCCCTGCATCAAGCATTGGCCCGGTGACGGCGTAGACGAAAGAGACCAGCATTTCTTAGCTTCCATCAACAGCCTGAGCATGGAAGAATGGGATAACAGCTATGGCAAGGTGTACCAGGGCATGATCGACGACGGTATTGAGTCTGTGATGAGCGCCCATATCCTTCTCCCCTCTTACTCCCGCTACTACAATCCGGACATCAAAGACGAGGACATCCTCCCCGGCTCTTTGAACTACGATCTGCATCATAAGCTGTTAAGAGGAAAAATGGGCTTTAACGGATTGATCATCACCGACGCCACCAGCATGGGCGGCTTTACCGAGATCGTTCCCAGAAGCCAGGCGGTTCCTATGTCCATTGCCAACGGTGCGGATATCTTCCTGTTCTGCCGGAATATGGAAGAAGACTTCAACTACATGAAACAGGGTATCGAAGACGGCGTTCTGACCATGGAGCGGGTCGACGAAGCTCTGGCGAGAATTTTGGGCCTGAAAGCCAAGATCAATCTCCATATCAAAAAGAAAAACGGCACCCTGGTTCCTCCCGAGTCTGCCCTCGAAGTGTTCGAAAAAGGCGAAGGAAGAGCTCTCGCCAAAGAGATCGCCGACAAGGGTATCACCCTCGTTAAGGATACCCAGGATCTTCTTCCTCTGGATCCCAACGTCCAAAAGAACCTTTACGTCATTCCCATCGGCGACCTTCCCGGTTACCACAACACCAGAGGCGGTTACGCCAAGCTGTTTGTGGAAAAGCTGAGAGAAAAAGGCTTTAATGTCACCGTTTACGATGAGGAAGACAAAGAAGTAGCCGCGGAGATCGGCGGAAGCAAGATCGAAGACTTCAAGAAGAAATACGATGTGATCTTGTATTTCTGCAACGTGGAGACCAACGGTTCCGACAGCGCCGCCCGGATCACCTGGCCCGGCAACCGGGCTACCGTTCCCGGTATGATCCATGACGTTCCCACCATGATGGTATCTATCGATAACCCTTATCATCTGTTGGATGCGCCTCGGATTCCTACTTACATTAACGCCTATACATCTGAGGACATCGTTGTGGAGACGCTGGTAGAGAAGATCGCCGGCGAATCCGAGTTCAAAGGCGTTTCTCCGGTGGATGCTTTTGTGGGCCTGTTTAACGCGGACAAATAATATGATCTTAGTATAACAAGTAGAAAAAACTCCCGGGAAAATTTTTCCCGGGAGTTTTTGCGGAAATAGGATAGAAAATCGACGGGGATTTGCGGCCATCTTGTGGGGTTAAAGGACCTTGGAAATTGAATTTTTTCGTTCGGTCGGAAAACTGAATAAAAAAAGAAAAAATTCTCCATACTCCCAGAGTAAGGAGGGAGAAGATGAAGCAGGGATGGAGCGGTTTGATGGTTTTTGGCGCGTCTTTTGTCATTAGTCTCGCGTCAATGATGATTGTGGTTATGCTGGTTGTTTCTTTTCAGGTGAAAGATGAGGTGGCGGCAAAGCAGCCCCATGAAATTGATCTCACCATGGAAAATTACCTTCCTTCCCAAGAGGAAAACCGAAATGTTTTGCTCATTTTTTGCGACGAACGGGAAGAGGATCCCTTTTCCTTTTTTTATTTACAGTTTCATCCTGCTGAGGCGGAAATCCTTTTGACAGCGTTGCCTTCCGACATTCAAACCGAAGTAAACGGCCGGAGGGACACCCTTTTGGGACAATATCAATACGCGGGCAGTAAAAATGCCGCTTTGGCGGCGGCAACCCTTTTTGCGGGGGAGGAGACCAATTATATTCGTTTTTACCGGCAGGGAATAGAAAATTTGGTAGGGTGGTTAGGCGGAATTCCCTTGGAATTAACGGAAAAGATGGAAATTGGCGGGAAAGAGTACGGTCCGGGTATTGTGCAGCTTGACGGAGAAGCGTTTTTTTCCTGGCTTACAGAGGATCCGGGGAATGCGTTTTCGCTGTTTTTAAGGAACGCGCTTACCACAAAGCTGTTAAATGAAGAAAACATCCTCCCTGTCACTTTTTTCCAAAATGCCGACACGAACATTATGCGGTACGATTTAAGCCAGCTCAAGCAGGCGTTTCGTTATTTCCTGAATCATCCCAATAAGCGGGTCAGAACCGCATCATGGGGAGAAAAGAAAATTGGCGCTTCGTAAGAAGCGCCAATTTTTATCCCACAATATACTGATGAATCCCAAGTTCATCCAAGGAAGGAATCAGTGTTTCAAAGGAGATGTTAGGAATTAAGCTATCCGCCGGGGCGAGTACATCATCGAGAACGGAAAGATCGTTTTCTACAATGGGAGCAGAGGGAGAGAGGGAAAATTCATTGGGGGATGTGCCGTAAATATGGGTGTTGGATCCCTCGGCGTAGGTAATTCCCCGGTAAGCGGGAATTACGGTTCCTCCCTCTTTCTCGGCGGTTTCTTTTAATGTGAGAAGTAGGTTTTCTATGGCGTCCGGTTGGCTTACGTTATGGGTGTCTCCAAAAGACATGCCATAGCGGACGGTGGTATTGGGGTATTGACAGCCATTGACCACAATTCCAACAAAGCCGGCGGAGGAAATCTCTTTGACAATGGAGGTTAAATACGTTACGGCGTTTTCCCGATAAGGATTTAACCATGCTTTTCCGCCCGCTTCGTAGGTGTTGTCCAACCACGAAACGTCGGTGGAATTTTCATAGTAATAGGCATTTTGGTAGCGGGCATGAGCGGCGGTGCCATCCTGGAGCGCATAGATGCGGGCTAAGGGATAAAATCCGTAACTGCGGATTAAAGCGGCCGCTGCCGCCGCGCTGTAAGCGTCTTGCCGTTTTGCGCCGCAAATCGTAGCGTGTTCCACCGCTGTGTCATAGTAGATTTGGCCGTTTCGATCCTTTAACTCCAAAACTACACAGTTGTAGAGGGTTTGGTCGATTCCCGAAAGAAGCGTGTCCAATTCGGTGAGACTGGTCGCCGAAAGGGCAATCGCTCGAATTTCTTCCGGGAGAGCCGGAGAAGTAGAGGAAGGCTCTTCAGAGGATTCAAAAGAAGCAGACGGGGAAACAACAGAAGCATCTTCCGAGGAAGAAGGGGCAGAGGAAGACGAACCGCTTTCCTCTTGCGTATCCAGGGGCAAGAGATTTAACGCTCTTCCCGCAAAATAACCGGCGCCTATAAGAAGAAGAAGGACAAAAACGGTGAGCACGGTACGAAGAACAAGCTTTCGTTTTCGCCTTCTGGCGCTGTAGCCGGATGGGTAGCGTTTTAATTTTTTTCCTTGACTCTTCATTTGAATCACCTCAATTCCTTACATGCCTTTTTTAGCTATTTTCAAAAAGCCAAAAAGACGGCAATTTTATCAAACGTCACTATTAGAATGCCAATTCATGCCCGATCAATCCGTAAAAGGCCAAAGAAAGAAAGCCGGTATAAATAAGCATAATGGGAAATCCTCGAAAAGACGGGGAAATTTTATCGCTGTTGAGGCGATCGTATCCCAGACTTAACAGATACACCGCTAACATAAACCCAATTCCGATGCCTAAGCTGAATGGAAGAATATCCTGCATCCGGTACCGGGAAAGATTACAAAGGTACATACTCCCGAAAACCGCGCCGTTAAAGGCGGAAAGATGGATCATAGGGCGAAGGGTAGGATAAAACCGCCGAAACAGTGTGCTGCAAAGATATAAGGTCAGGATATAAACCGCCCCGATCATCAGCACATATAAGATAGGCCTCCAATAATAGGCGGAAGGAAGCTGACTAATGGTGGGCTCAAAGGAGAAGGAGAGGAAGGAAGACGCCAACGTAATCCACGTTAAAACCAGTCCAAAGGGGAAAATGTTTCCTTTCTTTTTTACCAGCGAGAACGCGGTACTTACGCCGAGAGCACGGGTAAAAATGGTATTTTCTACAAAGATGACCGTCAACGCGGTAACGGTGCTGTTTAAAAAAGCGTCTTTTAAGGAAAGAAAAAATTCATTCATCGTTTTTCTTCTCCTTTCGCTTCACTTTGGGAGCTCGGTTTAAAAAAAGGTAAACTTTTTTTGCCAGCGCCGCCGCCATACCCATCAGCAAAAAGCCGCTGAAGGGAAGAAGAATTGCTGGAACGGTAAACGAAATGGAGATCTCCGTTCCGTAGATTTGCCCCCTTCCCAATAGTTCTCGGACAAACCCCATGCAGACGGCCAACAGGAAAAAGCCTCCGGCGTTTAAAATCAGGTCTAAAACCATAGACCGAAAGGGCATGCGGTGAAACCGGATGGGAGTGTGCTGGACGATGAGAGAGCTTACGGTAAGCAAAGGCAGATACAGCCCCAGTCGGGAAAGGCTTCCGGGAAACAAAAGCTCCGTTAGAAAAGACGAGGGAGCAAATAAAATCGCCGCAATGGAGACGTCGAGAATGACCCGAATGGTGTAGGGGAGGGTTTGGGGAATAGGGCGGGAAAAAATTACCGTTAAAATCAGCATAAACCCGTAACAAAGGCTTAGGGCGTAAGCGCGCTGAAGGCTGTTGCAGACTACGATCAACGGCGCAATCGCCAGTCCTTTAGTTAAAATGGGGCTTCGAAGCCAGAGTGTGTCCAGCTTTTGAAACAAAGCGCGATGGCTTTGGTAAAAACGGCGAATCATGGCTTTTTCCCTCCCTCCGAAGGATCCACAAACTTTTGAATTAGCCGAAACAGGCCGTTCCAAAGAAAGATAATCAATTTTTTTATTTTACACAGCAACCCCAAGAGAAGCTGTTTCCCTTTTTTTAACAGCCACCAAAGCGCCGCTACAAGGTTCCTTCCGTAATCGTCGCAGCGATGGTCCAGCGTATTCATAATAATTAATACAAAAGGAGAAACCATCTCGATCTTGCTTAGATAGCGGAACAGCATTACGCCGCCTCCGAATAAAACGCCGTAGGTAATTTTTCCGAGACGGGTTTGCATTTCTCCGTTATCCACCGACGC
Source organism: uncultured Clostridia bacterium (assembly GCA_944387915.1). Classification (GTDB taxonomy): domain Bacteria; phylum Bacillota; class Clostridia; order Oscillospirales; family Ruminococcaceae; genus CALXGT01. The sequence goes on along the minus strand of CALXGT010000046.1, from coordinate 3,789 downwards.
AATAAACAGCGTAATGAATAAAAAAGCGCCGCTGCTTAGCTCTAATTTGACAGAGGTGAGCGGGGAGACCGTCAAAAGCCGCGGCAAAAAGTAAGAACACAGCGAGACCGTAGCAACAGCCGCCAAGACGATTTCAAAAGAGGTTGTTTTCCGCACCATCAGATACAGTCCACAGCAAGCCATCACTAAGATACATGTCGTTCCTAACGGCCCGGAAAAATTCCCAAGCAAAACGTCTAGGAGATCAATGCTTTCGGCGCCTCCCAGCATCAGTCGGTATGCGGGAGAGGTGTAGAGAGGGACGGTTGTTACCACCAGATCCAGCGGAAGGCTTTGCATTACCGACGGATATCGGGTACAAAGGGTATTGAAACAGATCAACAAAAAAGCGAAGGCGGTGGTCGCCGGATGGAACAGGGTATTGTAATGCCCTCCGAAAGGTTCCCGGACAAAAGCTACGGCAAACGCGCTTCCCACCGCCGCCAGCCAGTAGGGCGCGGTGGCGGGCAAGAACATGACAAATGTCAACGCAATGGGGATCACCGAAAGGTCGTGGTGTTTGAGCTTTCTTTCCCGGTGAAGGAGAAGAAACACCCCATCCGCTATGATAGCGAAAAGCATACTTACGGCGGTTAAAATCAGTACTCTTGTACCGTAATGAAATACCGCCATTCCCAAGAGGGGAACTAAAGCGACGACAGTATCCGTCATCTGTTTATTGTAACGAGAGAAAGCCGGCACGATATCTGCTCCTTTTCCGTTAAAGGGATCCCAAAGCCGAAATTCGTTCTTTTACGTCTTCGGCAGAAAAGAGGTAGGACCCGGCTACCAGTACATTGGCACCGGCTTCGGTGCAAAGAGACGCCGTTTTTTCGTTGATGCCCCCGTCGACGCTAATGTCTATGGAGGGCGCGGCGTTTTTCAAAAACCGGATCTTGTCCAGGGCGCTTGGAATAAAAGACTGCCCCCCAAATCCGGGCTCCACGCTCATTACCAAAATGAGATCCAGCTTGGAAAGATAAGGCAAAAGCGCTTCGGGAGGGGTATTGGGTTTTATGGAAAGTCCGGCTTTTAATCCCCGTGATTTAATTTTTTCTATCGTTTTTTCCGGGTCCGATTGGCTTTCCAGATGAAAAGTAATGGCGTCGGCTCCGGCGTCGGCAAAGACGTCAATATAGTCCAAAGGGTGTTGGATCATTAAATGCAGGTCAAAAAACAGCTTGGACACCGGGCGAATCGATTTTACTACCGGAACGCCAAAGGAAAGATTCGGTACGAAAATTCCGTCCATGATATCCAAATGCAGCCAGGACGCGCCCCCTTGTTCCATCCGGTGAATCTCTTCGCCCAGACGGGAAAAATCCGCAGCCAATAGGGAAGGGGCAATGATGGTCATAATGATCCCTCCAAAAAGCGATATTTACTTTCAGTTTACCGGATTTTCTTGAAAAGGTCAACGGCTTTCCCTATCTTTTTGCCGGTTTTTCGAAATCACCAAATGGTTTTTGCGATCTCTTGACAAAAAATTAGGATAGCATATAATACAGACATACAATATTTTTAACATTATATTCATTGAAGGGAGCGTTGGGCTTTGGATACCGCCGCGATACAAGACCGGATCCGCCGGGAATTTACCCGCTGTTATAAAGGCGCGACGCCCTTTTACGAAAGCGGGCCCCTTTGGGATTTTTGTATGGATATAGTGTCTGACAAATCGCTGATAAAATGTATGGTGACCGCGAATGATTTGGGGGTTCCGCCGGTGAAGACCCTTTTGTATTTTTACGAAAAACGGTTTTCTCCTCCGAACGATTTTTCCTTTACCGCTAACGAGAGCCGGTACCTTGGGGATTTTATGGGCTTTTTGTTTCAGTTTGTGCTGGGCTATCAAAAAAAGCATCCCAGGTGTCAGGTGCAGCGTTACGGTGTAAAAACGGCGTCTCGGTTTTCCGGCTGTCCGTCGGAGTTGGTGCTGGAAGCAGAGGAGGGAAAGAAAAATGATTGAACGGAAACCCCGGCTTTTAGCTATCGCAAACGAAGTGACCAAGGGGGGCTATCCGGTGGATGTAGGAACCGACCATGGGTATCTTCCCGCCTATTTGGTGAAACAGGGTATCGTTTCCCGGGCGTTGGCGGCGGATATCGGGGAAGGTCCCCTTTTGGCGGCGAAACAGCATATTGAGGCCCTTTCCCTTTCCGATCGGATTGAACTTCGGCTTTGCGACGGCCTAACGGGGATCGACCTTTCGGATAAGACCGACATTATTATCGCGGGACTGGGCGGCGAGACGATCGCCGAGATTCTTCTTCGCCGTCATCCTCTGTCCCAAACCCTTTTGCTCCAGCCGATGACCAAGGTGGAAACGCTGCGGCGCTTTCTGCTGGAACATGGCTATCGCATCGAAAAGGAGATACCGGCCTACGAGGAGAAAAAGGCGTACACCATCATCAAAGCCCGGTACGATGGGGTGATTCGAAAAGGAGACGCTTTGTTTTTCACTTTCGGGGCGCTTCCTCAGTCGGAAAAAAAGGAGAAATACCTTTATTTTCAAAGCCTTCTGTCCCGGTTGGAGAAAAAGCAAAAGGGGCTTCAAAAGGCGCAAACCCAAGAGAGAACAGAGTTGGATCGTTTGGCGATACTGATTGCCAAAGCGAAGGAATATTTGCAGGAGGAAATATATGACCACCATTCGGGAAATTTATGAGTATATCGATCGCTTCGCTCCCTTTGATACAGCGGAGGGATACGACAATCCGGGGCTGCTTTTGGGGGACATGGACCGGGAAGTGAAAAAAGCGCTTCTTTGTTTGGACGCTGGGGCTGAGGTGATCCAAGAGGGAATCCAAAAGGAAGCGGATCTTTTGATTTCCCATCATCCTGTGATCTTTACGCCGTTAAAAAAAATCCATACGGATGATCCGGTCTACCGTCTGATCTCGGCGGATCTTCCCGTATTATCCGCCCATACCAATTTGGACCGAAGCGAAAAGGGGACGTCCCGGCTTCTGGCGAAGACGATAGGGCTTTCTTCGGTGGAAGCGCCGGAGAAAGGGGAAGGCTTTTTACTGGTGGGAGCGCTTGCCGAAGCGGTTTCCCCCGAGGATTTTGCAAAACGGGTCAAGGAGTGCCTTTTCGCAAAAGGGATCCGGTATCTTTCCGGAAACCGGCCGGTGAAACGGGTGGCGCTTTGCGCAGGCTCCGGCGGAAGTATGCTTTCCGTAGCGTTAGAAGAAGGTGCCGACGCGTATCTTACCGGGGATATTAAGCATGACGTGGCGGTAGAAGCCAAAAACCGAGGGATCACTTTAGTGGACGGGGGACATTACGAGACGGAAGTGGGCATCAAATCGTGGCTATTTATGTTGCTGTCCGAACAGTTTCCCGAGGTGGAGTGGATGATATCCCAGTCCGAGACCGCTCCGTTTGCTTTCCTGTAAACTCCCTTTTCAAGGAAGGTAGTGATTTCAAGGGAAATTGAAAACTATTGGTGAATATATACAAAAAGGGTATGCCCCCATGCAGGATCATACCCTCTTGTTTGAATGCACATTTATTCTTTGTTTTCCTGCTTTTTATAGAAGAAACGCGCCAAAATGATACAAAATATAATTCCGATTCCATAAGGAACGAAGTATAAAAATGCTGCGCTGGCCGGTGTGCTATACGCAGCATATTGCCCGCCCCACTGTAAGGCACAGTAATTATATGCAACCACTGCACACATAATGTCAGAGAGCAGGATTGCGAGAACGATAAATAGATAGCTTATCTTTTTCATATGCTTT